>CATMOC010000557.1 GCA_950071955.1 uncultured Mesorhizobium sp.
CGCCCGGCGAAGCGGGTGCAAGCTGGCGGGGCATCGATAGCGTTGCCGAAGAGGTACGCTCGCTCAGCGGCCGGGCCGCGTGCTTCACTTGCGACCTGGCCGACCGCCCCCAGATCGCCGGGCTCGTGCAATCGGTAATGGACGAATTCGGCCGCATAGACATCCTGGTCAACAATGCCCGGGCGATCATCGGCCGCGATCGGGCTCCTGTGACCGAATTGGACGAGGCGGTGTGGGACGAGTTCCTAACCATTAATACGACCGCTCCGTTCCTCCTCACCAAGCTGGTCGGCAGGCGCATGATCGAGGCCGGACGCGGCGGTCGCATCGTCAATATCGGGTCCGACATGTCGAAGAAGGCGGGCAGGCACGGCGCCGCCTATGCCGCTTCCAAGTTCGCGCTGATCGGATTGACGCAGGGCTCCGCGCTCGACCTCGCCGAGCATGGCATCACCGTCAACGCGGTATGCCCTGGTCCGGTCAATTCCGACCGCGTGAATCATGCGGAGCGCGCGCTTGCCGAAGCCGAGGGCGTGCCGGTCGAGACGATCCGCGCGCGCGTGGTCGAAGCTGCCGCGCGTCAGATCCCGCTCGGCCGCATCGCCGAATCGGAAGACGTCGCGCATCTGGTCGGGTTCCTCGCCAGCCCGCAGGCGAGCTTCATCACCGGCCAGGCCTACAATGTGAACGGCGGCGCGATCTTTCACTGACCCTATATCGCGGGGCGAGCACCGGCGCCCGCCCGGCGAACGTCAGAACAGTTCGTGCAAACGCTGCTTGTGCACCTTGCCGCTGGTCGTCAGCGGCAGATCGTGCTCGTCCACGAAGACATAGGTCCGGGGTACCTTGAACGAGGATACCTCCGCCCGTAGCGCCCCGTCGATGCGGTCGCGCAGATCGTCTCCCGATATGCCCTCCGGCACGATGACGGCGCTGACGATCTCCCCGCGTTCGGAATCGGGCAGGCCGACGACGAAGGCCATCTTCACGCCGGGTTGACGCACGAGAACGCTCTCGACCTCGGCCGGCGCCACGTTCAGCCCACCGGTCTTGATCATCTCCTTCATCCGTCCGCGGAAGTGCAGGTAGCCGTCCTCGTCATAGAAGCCGAGGTCGCCCGTGCGGAAATAGCCGTCGTCGGTGAAGGCTTCGCGGTTCTTGTCCTCGTCCTTGTAATAGCCCATCGTCACATAGCGCTTGAGCTGGATCTCGCCGATCTCGCCAGTCGGGAGCGGCTGCATCGTCTGCGGATCGGCAATGCGCTGGATCACGCCGTCCACCGGCCGGCCGATGGTCGAGAATACCTTGTCGCGGGGATCGAGCCGCCCATCCGTGACGTTGCAGTTGCCGTAGGTCTCGGTCAGCCCGTAGATGTGGCAGATCTCCCTGGCGCCCATTTCGATCAGCCGCTGGAACTGCGCCGGCGAACCAAGCGTGCCGCCGCCGCGCAGGCTGCTGAGATCCCGCTTACCGCGGTCCGGATGGTCGTACATGGCCTGCGCCATATGGGGCATGCCGTAGTAGATCGTGCAGCGTTCCTTCTCGATGAGGCGTAGCGCCTCGCCGGGCTCGAAATGCTCCTGCAGCACGACGCAGCCGCCATGCGTGAACAGGTTGAACATCGCGTTCTCGCAACCCAGCCCCCAGAACAGCGACACAGCGAGCCAGACCCGGTCACCCGGCTCGACATGCATGCGGCTGCCGATCCCGAAGCTGTTCTCGACGAGCCCGTAGTGCTGCATCTGTGCGCCTTTCGGCGTCGAGGTGGAACCGGACGTGTAGAGCACATAGGCGACATCGTCTGGACGCACCGCCGCCTCGGCGGCATCGATCACCGCGTCATCGACGGTCTCTCCGCGTTGATATATGTCGTCGAACGGAATGCTGCCGCGATAGCCGTGCTCTCCGACATGGATGAAGCGCTCGAGCAGCGGCAGGCTCTCGGCGTGCGGCTCCAGTTCCGCCAGCATCGCCGCATAGTCGTACTTCAGGAACCTGCCCGCGAAGATCAGAGTATCGGCATCCGAATGCCTGAGAATATAGGCGAGTTCGCGCGTCGTCACCCATGTGTTCACCGCGATCATGACGCCGCCCAGGCTGATGATCGCAAGGTCGGCGATCACCCATTCCGCCTTGTTGCCAAGTAGGATCGCCACACGACTGCCTTTGCCGACGCCGAGGGTCGTCAGGCCCTTCGCGAAGGCACGCACCCGTTCGCGCAGCGTCCTGAACGTATAGCGCTGGTCGCCTCCGACCAGTGCCTCGAAATCCCCGTAGACTTGCGCCTGCTCCGCCAGCAACGCCGGGATGGTCCGGCTCTTCGGCATCTCGTTCAAGTCCGGCTCTCCCCGTCCAGCCCGTAGAAGCGCATGGCGTTTCCGCCCATGATCGCGGCGGCCTCCTCCGCGGTGAACCGGTAGCCCCAGCGCGCAGCGTTCTCCGGCAGCCCGCGGATGAAATTCGCCCACTCCTTGAGCGTCGACCGTTCGCCGGTGAAGCGCGGTCCCGACGGCTGGTCGGAGGCGAACAGGATGCGCTCGGTTCCGACCAGCGATCGCCACGTCGCGAGCCGCGCGACCAGATCACCTTCGTGCTCTTCGAACTCTTCATTCCAGTTGGAGATGTCGATGACGCAGTTGGGATGGTCGGCGATGGCGAGGATGTCGCTCCAGTGCAGATCGGTCTTCACCCGCGGCGGGTTGTTGTAGAAGCCCATCGCGAGGTCGGCGCTGTCCAGCTCTGTACGGCAACTGATCTGGAGCATTCGGGGGGGTGATCTCGTCATCAGCCCGGACACCGGAGCCCTCCATATCGCCCACGCAATGGGCCCCCCCGGGATCGGTCTCTTCGGCCATACCAACCCATGGCGGGTCGGGCCCTACGAAAAATACCACGACCTGGTCGTGGATCGATACACAGATCCCGGTGAGGGCCGCAGCCCGGCCCGCTATGGACCCCGCCCT
>CATMOC010000558.1 GCA_950071955.1 uncultured Mesorhizobium sp.
GACGGAACCGATCACCGGCACGCGGTGGCCACCGACGATCACCGACCCGCGCCCCGCGATCCGCACGTCCAACCCGTCCGCGTATCCGGCCGGCACGACAGCGACCCTGGTCGGACGCATCACGGGGGAACGGGCCCCGTAGCCAGCCGTCTCGCCGACACGCATCCCCTTGACCGCGACGACCCGACTCCGCAGCGACATGACCGGTGTCAGCGGTAGCGCCTCGGTATGGCCAGCCGGCGCAACACCGTAAAGCAGCAACCCCGGCCGGACGGCCGCGTACCACGTAGCCCGCTCCCGCAGCAACGCCGCACTGTTGGCCGCGTGTCTCAACCGAGGCCGCAACCCGAGCTCCGCCAGACAGCGCACCGCCTCGTCGAAGCGGGCGCGCTGGACATCGAACAGCGGGTGCGCCCGGTCCTCGGCCGTGGCGAAGTGGGTGTAGACCGCGTCGATCTCGAGACCGGCCGATTCCAGCGCGGCGACGATCGTGTCGGCGGTCTTGTAGGCATTCTCTGTGAGGGTTCGGATCTTTTCGAGCTGACGGGACTCGATCTCCCGGAGGGACTTGTTGATCGTCAGGAACATGAGATCGGCCCTGTCTGCAATCGAGACGGATCCGACTTTGCCCGCAGTGCTTCCCTTTGTGATTCGCGCCAGTGCGGCGACGGCGGAATTGGTCACGGCGGACGCGGCATAGGCATTCGCGGGAGCGATATCGGCGCGAACCTCCGGCTTTGCGGAAGGAATGGGGATGTCGGCGGACCCGGCGGAGGCGCCCGCCGCCTTTTCGAGGAGCGGCAGCATGCGTCCGTTGCGCTCCGACAGTTCTTCCTGGCGGTCCAGGAGTTCGGCCACCTTGCTTTCCATCAGCCGCTGGTCGAGCAGTTGTCGGCTGGTGATCCGGTCGACCTGGGTCCGCAGCGCGGAGATGCGGTCCTCGTAGGCCTGTTGCAGCCGCGCCTGCCGCGCCACCGTCGCGCCGATCAGATCGTCGCGAAGCACGAGGTAGGAGGTGGCGAGAAGGTAGCCGATGGCGATGGCGGCAAGGACAGAGCCGCACAGGGCCGCCATCCACGGTCGGACCGTGAAATGCCTGATATCATCGCCGTGCGCGATGATGATCGTGTGGGGTTCCTTGCGCTTTCCGAAGACGGCCGACGAGCGGGTTTGTGACACCGGATACTGCTTCCATTGGGCAAACTTTACAGAAGCTGATTAGACATCGTTAGGGTTAAGAAAGGTTTTCGGGCCGGCGCCGCTGGCGGGCGTCAGCGTGATGACGCGCTCAGGGCGCGGTAGAAGAGGGGGGTGAGACCGGCTTCCGACCGCGCGCGATCGTTGAAGGGCGGCTTCAGTTCGCCCCGGAAGTTCGCGCGTACCAGTTCCTGGAACCGCTGCGCGGGGTTGATGCGTTCCCGGGCGCAGTAGAAGCGGAACCACTTGGCGCCGATCGCAACGTGCTTCTTTTCGTCCTCGTAGATGATGCGCAGGATCGCCGCGGTTTCCTCGTCGCCGGTCTCGACCATCTTTTCCAGCAGGGAAGGCGTGACGTCGAGGCCGCGCGCCTCGAGGATCAGCGGCACCACCGCGAGCCGCGCGTGCAGGTCGTTGCGGGTCTGGTGCGCCGCCTCCCACAACCCGCCATGCGCCGGCAGATCGCCATAGTCACCGCCGAGGTCGCGCAGGCGGTTGCGCAGCAGCGTGAAGTGCTTGGCCTCCTCGAATGCGACCTGCATCCAGCCGTCGAAGAAGCTCGCCGGCGGCCGTTCCGCCGCGAATCGCGCCACGATGTCCAGCGCTAGGTCGATCGCGTTGAGTTCGATGTGGCAGAGCGCGTGGATGAGCGCCATGCGTCCCTTCTGCGTGCGCAGGCCGCGCCGGGGCACGTGGCGCGGCTCGACGAGTGCCGGTCGCTCCGGTCGCCCCGGCGTGTCCGGCGGAACGGGATCGAGTGGGCTCAGGATGGAGATCGATCGCGAGAACCAGCGGTCGGCAACTGCGCGGACGATCGCCGTCTTGCGGTCGAGGTCGGCGGCGGACACGGCATCGACACACCCGCCGCGCAGGCTTTCTGGACGATACGCGGCGTCCTCCATGATATCGGCGACGACTAGGACGCCCTGACGGCGGCTAGGACGGCCTGCGCGTGACCCGGGACCTTCACCTTCGGCCAGACCTGACGCACCTTTCCGTCGGGTCCGACCAGCACGGTCGTGCGCTCGACGCCCATGTACTTGCGCCCGTACATGCTCTTCTCCACCCAGACGCCGTAGGCCTCCAGCGTGGACTTCTCCTCGTCCGAGGCGAGTATCACGGACAATCCGTGCTTCGCCTTGAATTTGTCATGACTTTTTGCGCTATCGGGCGAGATACCGACGATCGACGCGCCGGCCTTGTCGAATTCCGCCTGGAGGGCTGAGAAATCGACGGATTCGGCGGTGCATCCGCTGGTGTCGTCCTTCGGGTAGAAGAACAGGACGACGTTTCTCCCGCGCAGGGCCGAAAGACTGATGGTCCCGCCGCCATCGCGCGCGAGTTCGAAATCCACTGCGTCCTGTCCGATTTCCGGGAGGGGCATCTTCGATCCTTTCTTTCTCGGTGACCGCAAGCCGGTTCGCCATATAATGAACGTCGTGGATTCGTCCATGGATCACACGCGCTGACGGGCAGGCGGTGGAGAAAAGAACAGAACGGCACGAACGGGTCCGTTTCAGGCGCGATGAAATCACCGCTCTTGAGAAGTATCCGTCCGCCTATACCATGGACACGTCAAGACCGTCCCGGCGCCGTGGGCGGGTCTGGCTGCGCGCGGTCGCGCTGTCTTTGGCCGGCCTCTTCCTGCTGTGCATAGTCGCTCTCGGCACGCTCTATCTCGCCGGTACGGCGGGACTTGGTAGCGAGCGCTTGAAGCGCGAGGCATCGGCGGCGATCAGCGCCTTCGGCTCGATCTC
>CATMOC010000559.1 GCA_950071955.1 uncultured Mesorhizobium sp.
ACCCGCCGCCGTCTACGAACTGGAGCACTACGGCGTGCCCTTCTCCCGAACGGAAGAGGGCAAGATCTACCAGCGGCCCTTCGGCGGCCACATGCAGAACTTCGGCGACGGCCCGCCAGTGCAGCGCACCTGCGCGGCGGCCGACCGCACCGGCCACGCCATCCTGCACACGCTCTACGGCCAGTCGATCAAGAACAACGCCCAGTTCTTCATCGAGTATTTCGCGCTCGACCTGATCATGACCGACGGGGTGTGCACAGGCGTGGTGGCCTGGAACCTCGACGACGGCACGATCCACCGCTTCGCCGCCAAGATGGTGGTGCTCGCGACCGGCGGCTACGGCCGCGCCTATTTCTCCGCCACGTCGGCGCACACCTGCACCGGCGACGGCAACGGCATGATCGCGCGGGCCGGCCTGCCGCTGCAGGACATGGAGTTCGTGCAGTTCCACCCGACCGGCATCTACGGCGCCGGCTGCCTGATTACCGAGGGTGCGCGCGGCGAGGGCGGCTACCTGGTCAATTCCGAAGGCGAACGCTTCATGGAGCGCTACGCGCCCTCGGCCAAGGATCTGGCCTCGCGCGACGTCGTCTCGCGCTGCATGACGATGGAGATCCGCGAGGGACGCGGCGTCGGCAAGGCCAAGGACCACATCTTCCTGCACCTCGACCACCTCGACCCGGCCGTGCTGCACGAGCGGCTGCCTGGCATCTCGGAATCGGCGAAAATCTTCGCCGGCGTCGACGTGACCAAGGAGCCGATTCCGGTGCTGCCGACGGTGCACTACAACATGGGCGGCATCCCGACCAACTACTGGGGCGAGGTGCTGAACCCGACCGAGGCCGAACCGGACCGCGTCGCGCCCGGCCTGATGGCCGTCGGCGAGGCAGGCTGCGCCTCCGTCCACGGCGCCAACCGCCTCGGCTCGAACTCGCTGATCGACCTCGTGGTCTTCGGCCGCGCCGCAGCCATCCGCGCCGGGCAGGTCGTGGATCGGACGTCCGCCATCCCCTCAATCGACGAGGCGGCGGTCGACCGGATCATGGAGCGCTTCGACCGCATCCGCCACGCCGACGGCGCCACGCCGACGGCCGTGCTGCGCGAGAAGATGCAGAAGGCGATGCAGGACGATGCCGCGGTGTTCCGCACGCAGGAGTCGCTCGAGAGCGGCTGCCGGCGCGTCTCCGCGATCTGGGGAGAGCTTTCGGACCTCAAGGTTACCGATCGCTCGATGATCTGGAATTCCGACCTGGTCGAGACGCTGGAACTCGAGAACCTGATGGCCTGCGCCATCACCACGGTCTACGGCGCCGAGGCGCGCAAGGAGAGCCGCGGCGCGCACGCCCGCGAGGATTTCGACAGCCGCGACGACGTGAACTGGCGCAAGCATACGCTGTCCTGGGTGAACGACGCCGGCGAGGTGCGGCTCGGCTACCGGCCGGTGCACACCGACACCATGCTGCCGGAAAGTGAAGGCGGCATCAGCCTGGCCAAGATCGCGCCCAAGGCGCGGGTGTATTAGGCTAAAGGGCCGAAGGAGGTCCGGAAATGGGCGAGATCACGATCAGGCTTGAAGACGCAACGCTGGTAAAGGCGATCGAGGAAATGGCGTCGGTCCACGGCAGACCGGTCGAGACGGAGATCGAGGGCGTTCTGAAGCGCGCCGTGGAGGACCACCAGCGGCGCCGGGAAATCGTCAGCCGCATCGACGAGATCGCCGCGACGACACCGAAGGGCGTGGCGCAGACCGATTCGGTCGAGATCATTCGGGAAATGCGCGAGGAGCGCGATCGTGCGCTGGGTGGTTGACGCCTCAATAGCCATCAAATGGGTCATCATCGAGGATGGCCGTGAGGAAGCAAGACGGTTTCTACTAACGAACGACGACCTGATAGCACCGGAGTTTCTCGTGGTCGAAGTGGCCAATGCATTGCGGACGAAGATTGCGCGGGGTCAGTTCGAGGCCGAGAATGGCGCTCGCGCGCTGGAGGCCGTTCAGTCCGCGATCGGCACGTTCATTCCCGACCGCCAACTCGTCTCGGACGCATTCTCGCTGGCTGCGCGACTGCGGCACTCCGTCTACGATTGTCTGTACCTCGCTTGCGCCGTCCGGCACGACGCCACGATGATGACTGCCGACACCAGGTTCCTTGACAAGCTCGCCCCGTACCCGGAGAGCGCCCGCGCTCGGGCACTCACCTGAAACAGGTTTGAATCAATGGTAGAACTCACCCTCCCCAAGAACTCCAAGATCAATCCCGGCAAGACCTGGCCGAAGCCGGAAGGCGCGACGAACCTGCGCGAGTACAGGATCTACCGCTGGTCGCCGGACGACGATCAGAACCCGCGCGTCGACACCTACCATGTCGACATGGACGATTGCGGGCCGATGGTGCTGGACGCGCTCCTGTGGATCAAGAACAAGGTCGATCCGACGCTGACCCTTCGCCGCTCCTGCCGGGAGGGCATCTGCGGTTCCTGCGCCATGAACATTGACGGCACCAACACACTGGCGTGCACCAAGGGCATGGACGAGATCGACGGCGCAGTGCGAGTCTACCCGTTGCCGCACATGCCGGTGGTCAAGGACCTCGTCCCGGACCTGACCGTGCCCTACGCGCAGCTGACCTCGATCGAGCCCTACCTCAAGACGGTTTCGCCCGAGCCCGCCAAGGAGTGGCTGCAGAGCCACGAGGACCGGCAGAAGCTCGACGGCCTCTATGAGTGCATCCTGTGCTTCTGCTGCCAGACCTCCTGCCCGAGCTACTGGTGGAACGGCGACCGCTATCTCGGCCCGGCCGTGCTGTTGCAGGCCTACCGCTGGCTGATCGACTCCAGGGACGAGGCCACCGGCGAACGGCTCGACAATCTCGAAGATCCCTTCCGGCTCTATCGCTGCCACACGATCATGAACTGCACGCAGGCCCGCCCCAAGGGCCTGAACCCGGCC
>CATMOC010000560.1 GCA_950071955.1 uncultured Mesorhizobium sp.
GTCGAGCCCATGGGCATCTCGGAGGGTCCGTACACCGGCAAGCCCAATCCGCATGCCTGGATGTCCCCGTCGGATGCGCTGATTTACGTCGACAACATCCGCAAGGCGCTTGCGGAGCACGACCCTGGCAATGCTGACATCTATGCGGCCAACGCCAAAGCCTACGCCGACGAGATCACGTCCGAGATAGCCCCGATCCGCGAACTGCTCGGGCGCATACCGCAGGAACGGCGCTGGCTGGCGACCAGCGAAGGCGCCTTCAGCTATCTCGCGCGCGATTTCGGCCTGAAGGAACTGTATTTGTGGCCGATTAACGCCGACAGCCAGGGCACGCCGCAGCAGATCCGCAAGGTGATCGACGCAATGCGAGACAACGATGTGCCGGTCATCTTCAGCGAGAATACCGTCTCGGACAAGCCGGCCAGGCAGGTCGCGAGAGAGACAGGAGCCAGATATGGCGGCGAGCTCTACGTGGACTCGCTGAGCGAGGCGGACGGTCCGGTGCCGACATACATCGACCTCCTGCGCGTCACGTCGGAGACGATCGCGAAAGGCCTGGCCGAGTGAACATATCCACCAGACCGAGCGAAACAGCACTGCCGCGGTCCGGCATCGCGGTGAAAGACCTGACCGTCACCTACCGCAACGGCCACACGGCTCTGACCGACGTCAGCTTCGAGATCCCCATCGGTACGATCACGGCGCTGGTCGGCGTCAACGGAAGCGGAAAATCCACGCTATTCAAGGCCATCATGGGTTTCGTTCCGCTGGCCAGGGGCTCCGTCTCGATCCTCGGCGAACCCTCCGGCCGCGCCCGCAACCGCAATGCCGTCGCCTACGTGCCACAGGCCGAGGAGGTCGACTGGAACTTTCCGGTGCTCGTCGAGGACGTGGTCATGATGGGCCGCTACGGCCACATGAACATGTTCCGCATCGCTTCGCGCCGTGACCGGGAACTCGTCGGGACCGCGCTCGATCGCGTCGGGATGGCGGATTTCCGCAAGCGCCAGATCGGCGAGCTTTCCGGCGGACAGAAAAAGAGGGTCTTCCTGGCCCGCGCGCTCGCCCAGGAAGGCCGGGTGATCCTGCTCGACGAGCCCTTCACCGGCGTCGACGTAACCACCGAGGAAGCGATCGTGCAGCTTCTGCGCGACCTTCGAGAGGAGGGACGCGTCATGCTCGTCTCGACGCACAATCTCGGCAGCGTTCCGGAGTTCTGCGACCGCGCCATCCTCGTCAACCGGACCCTGCTCGCGGCCGGTCCGACGGAAGAGGTCTTTACCCGCGCCAACCTCGAGCGCGCGTTCGGCGGGGTGTTGCGGCACTTCGTCCTCGGCGGGACCGACCTTCACGACGATGCCGACACCCGGCAGGTGACGGTCATCACTGACGATGAACGTCCCTTCGTCTTCTATGGCGAGGAAGGCGTGGACGGCGCAGCCAGCCGTTCCTCGCCGTCGGCTCCCGACGCGCCTTCCGGACGTCGGGACGAGGACGCCGGCAGCGGCGTTTCCGGGAACTGAGGCATGGAAACGCTGCTCGAACCTTTCACCTACGGCTACATGATCAATGCGATCTGGGTGAGCGCGCTGGTGGGCGGCGTGTGCGCGTTCCTTTCCGCCTATCTGATGCTGAAGGGCTGGTCCCTCATCGGAGACGCGCTCTCGCACTCGATCGTGCCCGGCGTCGCCGGCGCCTACATGCTCGGCCTGCCCTTCTCGCTCGGCGCGTTCATCTCCGGCGGGCTGGCGGCCGGCGCCATGCTGTTCCTCAACCAGCGCACCAAGCTTCGCGAGGACGCCGTCATCGGCCTGATCTTCACGTCCTTCTTCGGGCTTGGCCTCTTCATGGTCTCGCTGTCGCCGACCTCGGTGAACATCCAGACCATCGTACTGGGCAACATCCTGGCGATCACGCCGGAGGACACGCTCCAGCTCGTCATCATCTCTGGCGTCTCGCTGGCCGTGCTGCTGGCAAAATGGAAGGACCTGATGGTGGTCTTCTTCGATGAGAACCATGCACGCTCGATCGGCATCAATCCCGGGCTGCTGAAGGGCATATTCTTCACCCTCCTTTCCGCTTGCACCGTCGCCGCCTTGCAGACGGTGGGCGCCTTCCTCGTTATCGCCATGGTCGTGACGCCCGGCGCGACGGCCTATCTCCTGACCGACCGCTTCCCGCGCCTGATCGTCGTGTCGGTGGCCATCGGATCGATGACCAGCCTGTCGGGCGCCTATCTGTCCTATTTCCTCGATGGCGCGACCGGAGGTATCATCGTGGTACTGCAGACGCTGGTGTTCCTGACGGTCTTCGTCTTTGCGCCCAAGCACGGCATGCTGGCGGCGCGCCGAAGGGCGCGCGCCGCTTTGATGGAGAGCGTTTGATGGAGACCCTCCTCCTGCCCTTCGCGTTTCCGTTCATGCAGCAGGCCTTCGTGATCTCCCTGCTCGTCGCGACGCCGATGGCGCTGCTTTCAACATTCCTCATCCTGAAGGGCTGGTCGCTGATGGGCGACGCGGTGAGCCACGCGGTCCTGCCCGGCGTGGTCATCGCCTACATCATCGGCATCCCCCTCGCGATCGGCGCCTTTGCCGCCGGTATGGTCTGCGCCATTGGCACCGGCTTCCTGAAGGAGAACAGCCGAGTGAAGGAGGACACGGTGATGGGTGTCGTCTTTTCCGGCATGTTCGGGCTTGGCATCGTGCTCTATGTCGGCGTGCAGACGGAGGTTCATCTCGACCACATCCTGTTCGGCGACATGCTGGGCGTGACCTGGACGGACGTGGCCGAAAGCGGCGCGATCGCGGCGATCGTGTCCGCCCTGCTGCTCGTCAAGCAGCGCGACCTGTTGCTGCTCGCTTTCGATCAATGTCTTTAAGGGGCCGGGGCGTAAGTCGTCTTCCGTCGTTCGTGAGCCTGCCACAAGCCGCTTCCACCACCGCTAGATC
>CATMOC010000561.1 GCA_950071955.1 uncultured Mesorhizobium sp.
CGGGCCTTGAGGAAATCGCCGTGCTAGTGATCGAGCGCTCCGAGGACGGCGGCGCCATGCGCTCGCTGGCCGAGACGCTCGCCCATGAGCAGCTCAATCCCGTCGACCAGTGGCGGGCGATCGAGCGCCTGGTCGCGCTCAACTGGACCGAGGAGGCGATCGCCATCGCGCTGGCGCTGCCGGTCCGCCAGATCAAGAAGCTGCGGCTTCTGGCGAACGTGCTGCCGGCCATGCTCGATCAGATGGCCAAGGGCGACATGCCCGATGAGCGCCAGCTTCGTACCATCGCTTCCGCCGCGCTCGAGGATCAGAAAGAGATCTGGAAGAAGCACAAGCCGTCCAAGGCCGATCCGCAGGTCTCATGGTGGGCTGTCGCGCAGGGTCTGACCAGGACCCGCATGTTCGCCAAACATGCCAGTTTCGGCGACGATCTGGCCCAGGCCTACGGCATCGCATGGGTCGAGGATCTGTTCGCCCCCGCCGATGAGGACAGCCGTTATACGACCGATGTCGACGCGTTCCTTGGTGCACAGCAGGAGTGGATGACGAACCATCTGCCCAAGCGCGGCGTGATCGTCGAGGCCGGCCAGTGGGGCGAGGCCAAACTGCCGCCCAAGGCCGAGCGGATTTATGGCAAGCCCGGCAAGTCGGATCATACCGCTATGTATCTCGACCGCGATGGCAAGGTGCAGACAGTGGCCTATCGCATGCCCGAGGTAAAGAAGCCGAACGGCAAGGGGGCCGCGTCGGACGATGCCGGCGACACAACGGTCGTGGCCAAGTCCCGCCCGGACGTGACGCGCAAGGGGATCGAGATGATCGGGGACTTCCGCACCGACGCCCTCCATGACGCTCTTGCCCGCGCGCCGATCGAGGAGGACACGCTGATGGCGCTGCTCATTCTCGCCTTCGCAGGCAGGAACGTCTCGGTCGATTCCGGTTCCTCGGACACGGTGTATGGCCACGCGCGGCTGGAGCGCCATGCAGCCCTTCTCTTCGGGGAAGGCGGCAGGCTCGACTACGACCGTGAGACGCTCCACCAGGCCGCTCGCAAGGTTCTGATCGAGGTCCTCTCGTGTCGGGAGAACCGCACCAACAGCGGCATCGTCGCTCGGGTCGCCGGCGACACCATTGGCGCCGACGGCTTCCTGCCGAACATGGGTTCGGACGAGTTCATGTCGTGCCTGTCGCGGCCGGCACTGGAAGCGTCCTGCAAGGGCACGCCGGTCCTGCCGCGGGCCCGGGTGAAGGATACCCGCGCCGCCCTTGTCGAGCACTTCAAGGAAGGTACGTTCGTCCATCCTTCGGCCCTGTTCGCGCCCGACGTCGCTGAGCTGACGAGCTGGGCGACCCGGCATGCGGCGCCGGACGAGGATGACGAGGGCAGCGTGCCGGAAGTCGACGAGCTCGACGGCGATCAGACCGAGGCCTCCGCCCACGATCATCCGGTCGATGACCACGACACCGTCGAAAACACCGAAGCCTGGCGTGTCGCCGCCGAATAGGCCGCCAATCCACATCATCCCGAACCATCCCCGCCGTCGGCAGTCGCGCCGGCGGCGGTTCCGTTTCCACCATGAGCATTGGAGACCACCATGTCCGCTCAACTGATCTACGATCTCGCCCCGCTCGGTTCCATCATCCGCTACTCCGACGGGGCACCGCGCCCGCCGGAGCGCCATCGCAAGAAACTCTCGGCATGGGAAAGCGCCAATGGCGGCGGCCGCCTGATCGGCAAGACGCCAGCCCGGCAGACTCCGCAGTATTCATCTCCCGCGCATTTCACGCTGCATGAAGGCGACTATGGCAGCGGCGGCGTCATCGTCCTGCGCGTCCACAAGAGCTTTTCGGTCGATTGCGGTCTTAAATTCGTCGTGACCTCCCGGCCCGCATCGGGTTCGGTCCGGGTCTTCGACCGTGCCGGCGAGGGCGCCGAACTCGTCCATCTTGCCGCCAGCCGCCAGGACGCGGAGGTCTGGCTGCAATCCCATGGATATCCGAACGCTGTGCTCGAGGACGTATCCGCCAACACCGTGGCGGCCGACGTCGTCGAGGGGAGGGCGGCATGAACGCCCCTCAATCCGAGGCAATGACCGACAACACCTCCGGATTCCCGGAAGTGTATTACGGGCGAACGAGCGATGGCCTCTTCGCGGCGCTGGTTGGCGAGAATGCCTTTGCGATGATCCCTCGCCAGAACGGCGAATACTATCTCGGCCATGCCTGGAAGCTGCCTCTGCCCATCTACGAATGGAAGCAGTCCAGCTTCTATGGTCACGGCGGGCAGCTCGACGGCAAGGCGGCGTTCCGTGCCCGTGTCGAGGAGAATGCGGAGCATCAGCGGCAATTGCGTAGATTGGCCCGTCGCAGCATCCCGGCTCGGCACGCAACCCCCTGGGGGCTATCGGATCATGCCACGCACTATGCCGAGGGCATCGTCTGCCATTCGACCCCGAGCCATGGCGGGTTCCATCTCGACCCTGACCGCAATGCTCATATCCATCCCCTTCTGAGGAGCGCCGACTGCTTCTACGAGGAGGATTGCTGCTGGGCGGCCGTTGCGAAGGCCTTTCCCGATCTCTTCACCGATTTCGAGAAGCGGTGCGCCGAGGAGACAATCCGGCACTGGTATCCCGACGCCTGGCCAAGATCCCTCACGTCCACATCTAAACGATTGCTGGAGGCCGCGTCATGACGATTGCAGAGCACATCGCCATGCTGGCGCGCATGGAAGCTGCCCGCCGGGAGACGCATGCCCATCTCCGGCTGATCGAGCGGCAGATCGTGGCGCGTGCGGAGCGCCTGATCACCACCTTCCGCGCTAGATCACGCGACTACCGGAAGTCCAGGTCGACATGGAGCCATGCCGACGAGCAGCTCTACCAGGCCACGCTGTCGGAGCTGGCCTTCTCCCGACACCGCGAGGTCGATGG
>CATMOC010000562.1 GCA_950071955.1 uncultured Mesorhizobium sp.
ACAGGCCTTCGGTCATGACGCCGGAGGAGGCGAGGTCCGGATCCTGCGTCTCGTGCATCACCAGGGCGCCGAAATCGCGGGCGTAGGTAAGCGCCCGGCGCATCACGAGCGCGCTGCGCACGCTGCGCCGACCCTCCGTGAACGCGACAGCGCCCGCCTCGCGCAAGAGCCCGAACTCCGTCAGTTCATGCCCTTCCAGACGTCGGGTGATCGCGGCGGCGGGATGGATGTTGATGTCGGCCGTGTCGCGCGCCGTGCGCAGCACGAACTCGACAAGCGACACGTCGTCGATGACGGGGCTGGTGTCCGGCATCATGACCAGCGACGTGACACCGCCCGCCGCCGCCGCCGCGCTGGCCGAGGCAATGGTCTCGCGGTGTTCCGCACCCGGCTCGCCGATGAAAACCCGTCCGTCGACCAGACCGGGCATTATCGCCCTGCCCCCGCAGTCAATCACTTCGGCGCCGTCCGGCACGCCCTGGTTCGAAGCGCCGGCGCCCGCCGCGGCGATCCGGCCGCCCTTCACGATCACCGCTCCGCGCTCGTCCAGGCCACGCGAGGGGTCGAGGATGCGCGCATTGGCAAAGACGGTCGTGCCGGTCGCTGGCGTCCTCATAGGGCGCGATCCTCGTTTCGGCGAGGATCGAGCAGTGCCTCCATGACGGCCATGCGCACCGCCACGCCCATCTCCACCTGTTCCTGGATTACGCTCTGCGGTCCGTCCGCGATCTCGGACGCGATCTCGACGCCCCGGTTCATCGGGCCGGGATGCATGACCAGCGCACCCTCCCTCGCGAGCTTCAGCTTCTCGGCGTCGAGGCCGAAATAGCGGAAGTACTCGCGCACCGAAGGCACCATTGCGCCTTCCATACGTTCGCGCTGCAGCCTCAGCATCATGACGACGTCGACGCCTTTTAGCCCCTCGGTCATCGAGTTGGACACCTCCACCCCCATGTCGAGGATCCCGGCGGGAAACAGCGTCGAAGGCGCTATGACGCGCACCCGCGCGCCGAGCGCGTTGAGGAGAATGATGTTGGACCGCGCCACGCGCGAATGCAGGATGTCGCCGCAGATCGCCACAGTCAGCCCGGCGATGGTGCCGCGCGCCCGGCGGATCGTCAGCGCGTCGAGCAACGCCTGGGTCGGATGCTCATGCGCGCCGTCGCCGGCATTGACCACCGAACAGCCGACCTTCTGCGCCAGCAATGCCGCCGCGCCGGCCGAGGAATGCCGGATGATCAGGATATCCGGCCGCATGGCGTTCAGCGTCATCGCCGTGTCGATCAGCGTCTCGCCCTTCTTCACCGACGAACTCGCGACCGACATGTTCATGACGTCGGCGCCGAGGCGCTTTCCCGCAAGCTCGAAGGACGACTGCGTGCGGGTCGAGGCTTCGTAGAAAAGATTGATCTGCGTGCGGCCGCGCAGCGTCGACATCTTCTTCTCTGACTGCCGGGAAATCGCCACCGCCTTTTCGGCGCGGTCGAGCAAGAGTTCGATGTCGGCGGAAGAAAGCTCGCGGATGCCGAGCAGGTGTCGGTGCGGATAGATCGGGAAGTCCGGCTGGGCGCTCATCTCAAACGCGTCTCATAGGGACAAGCGCAGGCACCCGCAAGCGGACCGTTCCCCCACCCGGTGTTCTCCCCAGGCGATTCCAAAAATGGTGTCAGCTCGTGCTCAAGGTCCGCCGCACGGCGTCCTTCCAGCCATTGATCCGGCGTTTGCGCTCCTTGCCGCCCATGGTCGGCTCGAAGCGACGGTCGAGCGCCCATTTCTTCGAGAAGGCCTTCGCGTCGGGCCATACGCCCGCCTTCGAGCCGGCGAGCCAGGCGGCACCCAGCGCCGTCGTCTCCAGGATCCGGGGGCGGTCGACCGGCGCGTCGAGAATGTCGGCCAGCCGCTGCATGGCCCAGTCGGAGGCGACCATGCCTCCATCGACGCGAAGCACGGTGTTGCCCTGCATGCCCTTGCAGTCTTTCCACATGGCATCGAGCAGGTCGCCCGTCTGGAACGCGACGGATTCGAGCGCCGCGCGGGCGAATTCGGCCGGTCCCGTGTTGCGCGTCAGGCCGAACATCGCGCCACGCGCGTCAGGGTCCCAATGGGGAGCGCCGAGGCCGACGAAGGCCGGGACGAGATAAACGTCCTGCGTGTCGTCGGCCTGCGCGGCCAGTTCGCCGCTGTGCTCGGCCTTGCCGATCACCTTTATGCCGTCGCGCAGCCACTGGACGGCCGCGCCCGCCACGAAGATCGAGCCCTCCAGGGCGTAGGTCGTCGTGCCGTCGAGCCTGTAGGCGATGGTCGAGAGCAGCCGGTTCTTCGAGCGGATCAGTTCCTCGCCCGTATTGAGCACGGCAAAGCAGCCGGTGCCGTAGGTCGACTTGATCATGCCGCGCTCGAAGCAGGCCTGGCCGATCGTCGCGGCCTGCTGGTCGCCGGCCACGCCGAGGATCGGGATCGCAGCGCCGAACAGCTTTTCGTCGGTCGTACCGAAATCGTCGGCGCAGTCCTTCACCTCCGGCAGCATCGCGGCCGGGATGTCGAGGATCTTCAGAAGCTCGGCGTCCCACTCGTTCCTGGCGATGTTGTAGACCAGCGTGCGCGAGGCGTTGGTCGCGTCGGTGACGTGGTTCTTTCCCCCTGTCAGCCGCCAGATCAGGAAGCTGTCGATCGTGCCGGCGAGCAGTTCGCCCTTCTCGGCACGCTTGCGCGCGCCCTTAACGTTGTCGAGCAGCCAGGCGAGCTTCGTCCCGGAAAAATAAGGGTCGAGGATGAGGCCGGTGCGTTTGGTGAACTTCGGCTCAAGGCCCTTCTTCTTCAGCTTCTGACACATCGGCGCCGTACGGCGGTCCTGCCAGACGATCGCGTTGTGGATCGGCTTGCCGGTGTCCTTGTCCCAGACCACCACCGTCTCGCGCTGGTTGGT
>CATMOC010000563.1 GCA_950071955.1 uncultured Mesorhizobium sp.
TTGTAGAGGCCATCGTCCACACCTTGGCCCTGGATATCGAAGGTGACGACGGACCCCAGGCGAGCGGCCACCGGCGCGGTCAGGCACCTGATCGACAAGCTCGACGCCAAGAAGTTCGCCGAGCGCGAGGAACGTCGCGGCAGCCGCTACGACATCGTGCTCCTCGACCCGCCGGCCTATGGGCGCGGACCGAAGGGCGAAGTCTGGCAGCTCTTCGACGATCTGCCCGACATGGTGGACCTCGCCCGCTCCATCCTGACTGACCGGCCGCTGGCGGTGGTGCTCACGGCCTACTCGATCCGGGCGTCCTTCTTCGCCATCCACGCGCTGATGCGCGACAGTTTCGCGGGCATGGGCGGGCGCGTCGAATCGGGCGAACTCGTCATCCGCGAGAAGGCGGCGGGCCGCGCGCTCTCCACGTCGCTGTTCTCCAGATGGGTAGGCGCATGAATTCCGGGCAGCGAAGCGGGCATCGGGTCGGGCAGGTCAAGGAGGTCACCAGCCTCGCCAATCCGATCGTGAAGGACATCAAGGCTCTGGCGCTGAAGAAGTTTCGCGACCAGCAGAACGCTTTCCTCGCCGAGGGCCTGAAGCTCGTCATCGATGCGCTCGACCTCGGCTGGACTATCCGCACCCTCGTTTTCTCGAAGACGGGACTGGGCAATCCGGCTGTCGAAAAGATCGCCGCGCGCACCGTGGCCGCGGGCGGGCTGGTGCTAGAGGTCAACGACAAGGTGATCTCCGCCATCACCCGCCGCGACAATCCACAGATGGTGATCGGTGTCTTCGAGCAGCGCTGGATGCCGCTTGGCGAGGTGAAGCCCTCCGGCCAGGACGTCTGGGTGGCGCTGGACCGTGTCCGCGATCCCGGCAATCTCGGGACCGTCATCCGAACCGTGGACGCCGTCGGCGCGAAGGGCGTGATCCTCGTCGGCGAGACCACCGATCCCTACGCCATCGAAACCGTGCGCGCGACCATGGGCTCGATCTTCGCCGTGCCGGTCGCGCGGACGTCGACGCAAGGGTTCCTCGCCTGGCGGCAAGGCTTCAAGGGCATGCTGGCCGGGACCCACCTCAAGGGCTCCGTCGATTACCGCAGCGTGGACTATGCCGGCCGACCCGTGGTGCTTCTCATGGGTAACGAGCAGCAGGGCTTGCCGGAGGAACTCGCCGCCTCCTGCGACCGCCTGCTTCGCATCCCCCAGGCGGGGCGCGCCGATTCGCTCAATCTCGCCGTCGCCACCGGGGTTATGCTCTACGAGGTGCGCCGTTCGGCCCTGTCGCTCGAGGCGGCCGGCGCATGATGAAACGACCGCTTCTGCTCGTGGTGATCGCGATCGCGGCGGTCGGGCTCGACCAGCTGATCAAGTATCTGGTCGAGACGGGCATGGAGATGCACGAGCGTATCGAGCTCCTGCCGGTGCTTTCGCTCTTTCGCATCCACAACACCGGCATCGCATTTTCCATGTTTTCCGGGTCGGGCAACCTGTTCCTGGTCGTCATGGCCGCCGCGGTCATGGGCTTCGTGACCTGGCTCTCGTCGCGCACGGAGCCACACCAGGCCATCGCGCGAATGGGATTCGCGCTCGTCCTGGCTGGCGCGGCCGGGAACCTGATCGATCGCGCGCTCCTCGGCTATGTCGTGGACTACATCCTCTTCCATATCGGGAACTGGTCGTTCGCCGTCTTCAACCTGGCCGACGCGTTCATCACGGTCGGCGCTCTGCTGGTCGTGGTCGAGGAACTGCTTGCCTGGCGGCGGCCGGTGGAGCGAAACCCGGACGACCGGCCTCCCGGTGGTTGACGACATTCCCTCGCGGAAGCACAGTCGGCGAGAGGAAACGAAGCTGGGAAAAGACATGCCGGAAACGTTCAGGGCCCTTCTCGTCACGCGCGACGAGGACAAAAAGCAGTCGGTCGCGGTCGCCGAGATGACGGAAGCCGATCTGATGGAGGGCGACGTCACGGTCGCCGTCGAGGCGACGACGGTGAATTACAAGGACGGGCTGGCGATCACCGGCATGGCGCCCGTGGTCCGGCGCTTTCCGCTTGTTCCGGGGATCGACTTCGCCGGCACGGTGGTCAAATCCTCGCATACCGACTGGCGCGAGGGCGACCAGGTGATCCTCAACGGATGGGGGGCCGGCGAAACCCATCACGGCGCCTATGCCGGGCTCGCGCGGGTCAAAGGCGACTGGCTGGTGAAGCTGCCGCCGCAGATCACGCCTTTCGAGGCCATGGCGATCGGCACGGCCGGCTATACGGCGATGCTCTGCGTCATGGCGCTCGAACGCCATGGCATCGCGCCGGAGCGGGGTCCGGTTATCGTGACCGGTGCCGCCGGCGGCGTGGGTTCGATAGCGATCGCCATCCTGTCCCGGCTCGGCTTCCACGTCGTCGCATCGACCGGGCGCACTTCGGAGGAGGACTACCTGCGGGATCTCGGCGCGGCAGAAGTCATTGCGCGAGACGAACTGTCGGGACCCGCCCGCCCGCTCGGGCGAGAGCGCTGGGCCGGCGGGGTGGACGCCGTCGGCAGCCATACGCTCGCCAACGTTCTTTCGATGACATCCTATGGTGGCGCGGTAGCCGCGTGCGGGCTAGCCGGGGGCATGGATCTTCCGGCGAGCGTCGCGCCCTTCATCCTGCGGGGTGTCTCCCTGCTCGGCATCGATTCCGTCATGGCGCCTCTCAGCCTGCGCCGGGAGGCCTGGGGTCGGCTCGCGCGGGATCTCGACCGCGCGAAACTGGCCTCGCTGTCGACCACCATCGGCTTCGGCGGCATAGTCGATGCCGCGCATGCCATCGTGGAGGGCAGGATACGCGGGCGGGTCGTCGTCGACATGGCGAAATGACCGGTATCGCTAAAGTTTTAGCGGGCTCTCAAAAGCTTCTCTAATCCGTGTTCGCCTAGGCTCCGGCC
>CATMOC010000564.1 GCA_950071955.1 uncultured Mesorhizobium sp.
GACCGACATCGCCTATTTCACCCGCTACGCCGGCCACGAGCTAGCGCGGTTCAAGCTGCCATCGGCGAAGGATGCGCACAGGACCACCGCGACCAATGCCGGTTCGTGGAACGCGGCGGAACCGCCGCACCGGGTCTCGCAGAAATATGTCGAGCGCGTGCTGCGCAGCCACGCCGAGGCGCTGGCGGGCATCGAAGTCAATTTCGACTGGCGGCTCACCTGGTTCCAAGACGAGGGCGAGCGAGTTCGCACCCGGGTCGAGCGCAACGACGGGTCGGGGAAGCGGGAAATCGTGGCGCGGTATCTGGTCGGCGGCGACGGGCCGCGCAGCACGGTGCGGCGCCAGCTCGGCATCGCCTACGGCGGGGAGACGGGTGTGCGGCGCCACTTCTTCGGCGGACGCATGTTCGCGATCTACATTCGCTGCTCGCAGTTCTACGAGGTCGTGCCGCATGCGCCGGCCTGGATGAACTGCACCTTCAACGAGGACCGCCGCGCCTTCATGGCGGCGGTGGACGGACGCGGCGAATTCGCCTTCCACACCCAGTTGCGCGAAGGCGAGGACGAGGATGCGATCTCCGACGACGACGCCCGGCGCATGTTCCAGGCAGCCATCGGCGTGCCGGTCGACTGCGAAATTCTGTCGAAGACCGGCTGGACCGCCGGCCATGCGCTGGTCGCCGACCGGTTTGCCGATGGTCGCGTCTTCATCGGCGGCGACGCCGCGCATCTCTTCACGCCCGCCGGCGGGCTCGGCTACAACACCGCGATCGAGGATGCGGTCAATCTCGGCTGGAAACTCGCCGCGGCGCTGAAAGGCGTCGCCGGCCACTGTCTGCTTGCCAGCTACGAGATCGAGCGCCGCGCGGTCGCAGTGCGCAACACAAACTTCGCGCGCGCATTCGCCGATTCGCTCGGCAACTACGTCCCCGCCCCCGAGATCGAGGATGAGACGCCGGCCGGCGAGGCGGCGCGCCGCGAGGCCGGGGCCTATCTGGAAGCACACGGGCGCAAGGAGTTCAACATCCCCGGCATCACCTTCGGCGCGCGCTACGACGGATCGCCGGCGATCGTTCCGGACGGCGCGACCCCGCCGGAGGACCTCGTCAACGAATACCGTCCGTCGGCGGTGCCCGGCGGACGCCCGCCGCACTACTGGCTGGCGCCTGGACGCTCGCTCTACGACGCGTTTGGCTTCGAATGGACGCTGCTGCGCCTGGGCGGCAACCCGCCGGGCGGGGAGGCCTTTCTCCGCGAAGCCAGGCGGATCGGGATCGACCTGACGGTGGTAGGCATCGCCGACGAGGAGGTCGCGGCGCTCTACGAAATGCCGCTGGTGCTCATCCGGCCGGACCAGATCGTGGCCTGGCGCGGCGCGGACGACGAGGATGCCGAGGCGATCTTCTCGCGCCTGCTCGGGCGCGACCTCGCGGTCGTGGAACGCGTCTGACTCACCGACGCTTCTTCGGCTTATCTAGCAGCGCCACAGCCTCGACATGGGCCGACCAGAGGAACTGGTCGATGGGCACGACGCGCTGCAACAGGTATCCGCCGTCGATCAGGATCTTCAGGTCGCGCGCCAGCGTCAGCGGGTTGCAGGAGACGGCGGCGAGCTTCGGGACGTCGCTGCGCGCCAGTTGCTTCGCCTGGTCTTCGGCGCCGGCGCGCGGCGGGTCGAAGACCACGCCGCCGAATGCGTTCAGCTCCTTGAAGGTGAGCGGGCGGCGGAAGAGGTCGCGCTTCTCGGTGGTGACGCGCTTCAGCCCCGTCGCGAAGCGGAAGGCGCGGTCGAGCGCGCCAAGCGCGGCCTCGTCAGCCTCCACTGCATGAACTTCCGCATGTCGGGCAAGGCGCAGAGCGAAGGCGCCGGCGCCCGCAAACAGATCAGCCACCTTCTTTCCTTTCGCGAGATGCGGCACCACCAACGCGGCCATCGCGTCCTCGGCCGCGGCCACCGCCTGCAAAAAGCCGCCGGGCGGCGGCTCGATTGCCATCTCTCCGGCCATGACCATCGGCTTGCGCGATTCCACCACGATCTCGCCGTCGACAGACAGCCGCGCGAAACCTGCCTTCAGGACGTAACGGCCAGCGGCGTGGCGCGCCTCGTCGGACAATGTGCCTTGATCGGAAGCCGCTATGTCCAGGCCAGAGGCGGTCGCGGTGACCAAGAGGCGGAACGGCGAACCCGACATGGCGACGATCGACGCCAGCTTGCGCAGTTCCGGCAGCGCCGCGACGATCTCCGGCAGCAGGATCGGGCATTCCTCGACATCGATCAGGCTGTTCGACTGCGCCTCGTTGTAGCCGAGGAGCACGCCGCGCTCGGTATGGCGGGCGGTGAAGGCGGCGCGGCGGCGGCTCTCGGGGGCGCAGGCGACGAGATCGTCGACCGGCACCTCGATGCCGCGCGACTTGAGCGCCTGCACCACCTTGTCGCGCTTCCACTGCCCGTAGGCCGCCGGCTCGAGATGCTGCAACACGCAGCCGCCGCAGACCCCGAAATGCCGGCACCTGGGCTCGACGCGCAGCGGCGAGCGATCGATCAGCGCCATCAATGTGCCCCGCTCGCCCTCCACAGCGGCCGTCACGGTCTCGCCCGGCAGGGCGAAGGGAACGTAGGTCTGGCCGCGTTCGGTCCAGGCGATGCCGTCGCCCTGCCCTCCGAGGCGTCCGATCTTCAGGCGTGTCGTCACCTGCCTCATCGGTCCTTCACTCCCGCCAGCAGGAACTCGCGGTTGCCGTCGCCGCCCTCGATGGGTGACGCAGCGACGCCGAGGGAGCGCCACCCCGGCTGCGTCTCCAGCCAGCCGGCTATGTCGGCGGCAATCCGCGCGCCGTCGGCGGGATCGCGAAGAATACCGCCCTTGCCGATCGCATCGCGCCCGGCCTCGAACTGCGGCTTGACCAGGAAAACGCCGCGGG
>CATMOC010000565.1 GCA_950071955.1 uncultured Mesorhizobium sp.
GGCCTGACAAGCGGCAGCACCATACCGCTGGCGCTCAAGCTCAACGGCGGCCGCGCCCCCTTCCGCTGGCTCGCCAATGGTCGGCCGGTGCCGGTCTCGGCACGGCGACGGACGGGATCGTGGACCCCGGCCGGGGCAGGGTTCTCGACGCTCACGGTTATCGACGCGGCGGGACGGGCGGCGAGTGTGCGGGTGTTCGTGGAGTAGGCGGACGGGCGCGGGCACCGGGCGCGGCCCGGTCTAGCCGGCGACCTTCGCCTTCATCGCCCAGGCCCGCGCCGTCAGGCGGACGGGACCGTCCGAACCAAGCGTCCGTGCAAGACGTGATTTCAGCATCTCGCGCCGGTCCTCCTGCAGGCTCATGCAGTAACCGGGCGCCGGACCTGCTCCCAGCGTGAACGGATGCCAGAACGCCTCGAAATCCGGGAATTCCGTGACGACCTCGACAGGAACGATCTCGGCGTTCCCGATGCCCGCCTCCGCGCAAAGCGCGGCCAGACCGTCGGCGCTGCAGAAGGGAAATCTGGCCGCCTCGTCCAACTCGGCCGCCTTCGGATCCAGTGACACCGCAGCTTTCCAGAAAGCGGCGATGAAGCCGAGACCACCGCCCGGATAGTCCCAGACGTAGAAGGAAATCGTGCCGCCCGGGCGCAGCACGCGCTGCATCTCCACGAGTCCGGCGCGACGATCGGGCACGAAGTTCAACACGAGCGCGGACGTGACGACGTCGATCGTACCGTCCTTGGCAGGCAGATCCTGAGCCGTGGCGACCTCGAAGCGCGCACGCGGATCGGTGTCGCGGGCGCGTGCATGATCGACGAAATCGCTGGAAGGATCGGTGGCAAGAAGCGACATGGGCGAGCAGTCGAGGATGATCGCGGAGGTCTACTAGCCGGTGCCGCATCCGACCTCGAGCCAGTCGGCATCCTTGTCCGGGTCGAGCCAGCCGAGGAACCTCGAAGCGACAAGTCGGCTCCACCGGCCCATATAGTGTTCGTAGCTCTTGCCCGCGTTCCATGCATCGAACGAAGATTGCGACGACACGTCATCCTCCTCCAACCCGCGCTCGGGACAGAGTAGCACGAGGATCGCTTCCTGGGCACCCGCGCGATGTAGGCGCGTTGCGGCTGTCGCGCACCGACCTGCCCTTCTCGCTGCGCCGCTTCGCCCCTCCGGAACAGGCGCTGGTGGCCGGCGCACCGACCGAGCCGGCGCCCGAAATCGTCTTCCCGCCTGCCGGTGCCTGTCTCTGCGCGCCGGCGCACCGGATCGTGGAAACCGGACGGTGCCGGTTTCTCGACCCTGACGGTGATCGACGCGGCGGGACGGGCGGCGAGCGTCAGGGTTTTCGTGGAGTAGAAGCGCCGGCGAAACCACGGGTTGTAGCGCATGGATTTCAGCGTACAATGCCGCCTCGCGGATACGTAGGGGGGACGGGAAATGGTCCGGGCAACCGCATTCCTCATAATCTTGCTGGCATCGCTTAACGTCGCTCATGCTGGCCGCGTCCAGCTGTCTCCTGGCGAAGTCCGCGGTATCTTTATCGGTACCCCCTGGCACAGCCCGGACGGCTCGTTTCTGTTCAGAGATACAGGAACATATTCCTACTTCAGTTTCTATCAAAACCGGGAATGGGGGACGTGGCCCTACAGGATGTTCGAAGACGGAACGCTGGCGGGCGGGAGCACGCACTATCGGTTCTACCGTGATGGGGACAAGTATTCGGTCTTCCATGCAAGGAGCGGACGTTTCTACCCTGCCTATCCCAACCGAACATACGGTCAAAAGTAGCGGGACATTCCTTTGGGCTCGCGCACACTTGTTCGGACGGCATGGGCAATTTCCATGCTTATCGGAACCGCAACATCGCTACTCGCGGACCCATTGCCGCTCGAACTCTCCGCCGAGCAATTGCTGCATATCGAACCAGGCGAGATCGTCATCGTCGACATCCGCTTTCCACGCGAAAAGCCGCGGCGGTTCGAGGCAGGTCCCATCCGGATCGTCCGCCTCCAGTGGACGCCGGCAACCGGTGGCAGGAATCTGCCGGAACACGTCAGCTTCTTCGCGCAGTTGAAACGGCTCATGTCGGCCGAACCTGCAAAGACCTTCGTCCTGCTGTGCGGAATCGGTCGCCGGAGCGCCGAAGCGGTCCATCTTGCGGGTCAATACGGAATCCGTTCCAGGATCTCGCATCTTCGCGGGGGGCTCGAGGGACAGCCGGGGGAGACGGGCCTTCTGGACGAGTTGCAGTTCCAGGGCCGCCCGAACGACTGAAGCCGATTCCTTACGAGCGCATCCAAACACCAAAGCTCCTCATCCTGAGGTGCGAGCCCGCATTGTCTTCGCCGCGAAAATACGTCTGTTGCCGGGCGAGCCTCGAAGGACGCACCGCGCCTGCGCCGGCGTCCCGGGCGGCGGTTCATCCGCCCGGGCATCCGGATCAGACAGGACAGTGCCTCGGGACAAACGGACGTCAGGACGTATCGTCGGGCACCGGCGCAATGCCAAAAGGCATGACGAATTGCAGGGACTGTACGACTCCGCGCGACGCAAGGTGGCCGATCGCGCAACCGCCGGGACGACCGGGTGGGGGCAGCAGGGCGCCGAGCGCGGCCGCGAGCATGCGGAAGCGCTGGGCGAGCAATGCCGCGTCCTCGGGGCTGCATCCGGTCTGCGGGTCGCCGTCGAAGCACGGCAAGTCGGCCTGCGTTGTGTCGACGACGAATTCCAGAGCCACGGTTTCGGCCGTGCGAAGGATCAGAAGCACGAGCCAGCGGACCGGAAGGGACCGGTAAGCGGCGCGCTCGGCGATGGCGGCGAAGGAGACAAGCATCGCGATGATGCGCCTCAATCCCCGATCGTCCAGTGCCGCCGCGTGCATTCCGGTGTCTCCTTTACCCGGCGCCATTGTGGGGCAGG
>CATMOC010000566.1 GCA_950071955.1 uncultured Mesorhizobium sp.
CGATCTATCTCGGTCCCACGATCGTCTTCGTCGGCTGGTGGATATTCCTGCGCAAGCTGGTGACGATTGGCCGGATCTATCACACGACATCGATCGCCGACCTGATTTCGGCCCGTTTCGGCAAGAGCCCGGCGCTCGGCGCGCTGGTGACGATCGTCGCGCTGGTCGCGACGGCGCCCTATATCGCGCTCCAGCTCAAGGCCCTGACCGCGAGCTACCAGGTGATCACCTTTCACGCCGGCGCGGTCACCGCCGCCAACATCCCGCTCGAACCCGACTACGCCACCGCCTTCTGGGTCGCGGCAGGCCTTTGCGTCTTCTCCATCATCTTCGGGGTGCGCAACATCGACGTGAACGAAAGGCACCACGGTGTCGTCGCGGCCATCGCGCTCGAGGCCATCGTCAAGCTCGTCGCGCTGCTGGTCGTCGGCATATGGGTGGTCGCGACCTTCACCAATTTTCCGGCCGATGCGCTCGAACACGCGCCCGTCAGCCTCATGAGCGCGGAACAGACCTTCGGCACGCGCTGGGTCACGCTCTGCTTTCTCGCCGGTGCCGCAGTCATCTGCCTGCCGCGGCAGTTCCACGTCACCGTGGTGGAGAATTCCTCGGAAAGACAGCTTCGAACCGCGTCCTGGCTCTTTCCGCTCTATCTCTTCCTCATCTGCATCTTCGTCATCCCGATCGCGGTGGCGGGACTGGGCCGCCTGCCGGAGGGGTCGAACCCGGATCTCTTCGTCCTGACGCTTCCGCTGAGTTCCGGCCAGGACACGATTGCCATGCTGGCCTTCCTCGGAGGGTTCTCCTCCGCGACCTCCATGGTGATCGTGTCGTCGATCGCGCTCTCCACGATGATTTCGAACCACATCGTCATGCCGCTGGCGCTGCGGTTCTCGCTCGTGCCGGAGGCGAGCACGCAGATGATGCGCAGCTTCATCCTGGGCGCGCGGCGCTCGAGCATCGTGTTCATCATCCTGCTCGGCTTCCTCTATTTCCGCCTCAGCGGGACCTCGGAAGCCCTGGCGGCGATCGGCCTCATCTCCTTCTGCGGGGTGGCGCAGTTCCTGCCGAGTCTGGTCGGCGGCCTCTACTGGCGGCGGGCGACGCAGGGCGGCGCGGTCGCCGGCCTGGCCGCAGGCTTCGCCATCTGGGCCTACACGCTGTTCCTGCCGAGCTTCGGCGGCACCTTCATCATGAGCGACGGCGTCATCGCGAACGGACCCTGGGGCCTGGAATGGCTGCGGCCCCACGCGCTGTTCGGCCTGAACGGCTTCGACAGTCTGGTCCACGCGGTCATCTGGAGCATGTTCGTCAACATCACCCTCTTCGTCGGGGTGTCGATCGTGTCGGAACCGACCCCGCTTGCGCGCTACCAGTCGCGCCTGTTCATCGACGTGTTCCGCCGCCAGACCGAGGGCGAGACGAGCGTGATGCGCCGGACCGCGCGCATCTCCGAACTGCGCCAGATCGCCGACCGCATCCTCGGCCCCGCCGAGGCGCTGAGCCTCTTTCCGCCCGGCGCGGCGCGCGAAGAGGGCGCCGTCGCCAGCGACGACCTGATCTCGCAGGTCGAGCATCGCCTGGCGGCGAACGTGGGCGCGGCCACCGCCCGGTCCCTGGTGTCCAGCGTCGTCACCAGTGAGAGCATCAGCGTCGACGAACTGAAGCGCCTCGCCGACGAGACCGAGCAGATCCGCGCCTATTCGGCCGAACTGGAGCGGAATTCGAGAAAGCTGGAGGCTGCCGCGGCTGAACTGACCCGCGCGAACGCACAGCTTCGGGAGATCGACGTGCAGAAGGACGAGTTCCTGAGCCAGGTGAGCCACGAGGTGCGCACGCCCATGACCTCGATCCGGTCCTTCAGCGATATCCTACTCGCCAATCCGGATCTTCCGGCGGAGCATTCCGACCGCTACCTGCGCATTATCCAGAACGAGAGCCTGCGGCTGACGCGGCTTCTCGACGGCATCCTCGATCTGAACCGCCTGGAGAACGGCGCCGGCGAATGGGAGATGAAGCCTTTCGATCCGGAAGCCGCGCTGGAACGCGCGATAGAGAGCTGCGAGGCGCTGGCACATTCGGCCGGAGTGACGCTGAAACGGCGCGGCCGCGCGCGCAAGGTGCTGATGGAAGGCGATGGCGACCGGCTGGCGCAGGTCTTCATCAACCTGATTTCCAACGCGATCAAGTACAATACCAGTCAAGATCCGGTCGTCACCGTCTCAAGCATGGCCCGCAAGGGCGTCTACGAGGCAAGGATCGGCGACAATGGTCCGGGCATTCCCGAGAGCGAAAGGGACCGCATCTTCGTCAAGTTCGCGCGCGGTCCGATGCCCCGGCAGGTGGGAGCGGGGCTGGGCCTGGCGATCAGTCGCCAGATCGTCGAGCGGTTCGGAGGCAGCCTGGAACTCGCCACGCCAAAGGGCGGCGGCGCGGAGTTCGTCGTCACCCTGCCGTCCTGTTCGGAAAAGGGCCTGGCCGCCGCGCCCGAGCTTCGGTCCTGAGGACCGAAGCTCGCGGTCTAATTCGCCTCCGCGACGTCGATCTCCTCGGCGACCGCCGACGTCACGAAGCCACCTTTCAGCCAGCCCAGAACCGAGGCCAGGGCATCGTTGGCCGGATTGCTGCGGCCCATCGCGACGCGTTGGAACTCCATCTCGTCGTTCTGCTCGGGAAGGAACTTGCCGCCGACGACGCGGATGTTGCGCTGGCCGGGCGTCAGCGGGCGTGGCTCGACGAGGCGGGCATAGGCGAGAAGATCGGCCGCCGTGTCCAGGCTGCGGCCGTACGCCACGTATTGCGCGCGATACGCTTCCGCAGGCGACAAAGGCCGTGGCGAGGGGACGGGGATGTTGCCGGCCACGTCGCGCACCGGATTGGCCGACGGCTCGAGTCGCACGACCCGCTCCACGGGTTTGCG
>CATMOC010000567.1 GCA_950071955.1 uncultured Mesorhizobium sp.
CGGCAGGAGGCCAGGAAATTCATCCGGGACAATCTCCCGGCCGACATCGCCGAGACGGCGCGCCGTAGCTTCCACATCGCTCCCGACGACATGCGCCGCTGGCAGCGTATCCTGTACGAGAAGGGCTGGGCGGCCCCCTCCTGGCCGAAGGAATATGGCGGAACGGGGTGGACCGCCCTCCAGCGCTACATCTTCGACGAGGAGTACTGCATGGCCGACGGGCCGCTGCCCCTGATGATGGGCCACGGCGTCCCGATGGTCGGGCCGCTGATCTATACGTTCGGAACGGAGGAGCAGAAGGCGCGGTACCTGCCCCGCATCCTTCGCGGCGACGACTACTGGTGCCAGGGCTTCTCCGAGCCCGGTTCGGGATCGGATCTGGCGTCTCTGCGCACACGGGCATCGAGAGACGGCGACGACTACGTCATCAACGGACAGAAGATCTGGACCAGCCTGGCGCATCACTCCAACATGATCTTCTGCCTGGTGCGGACCGATACGACCGGCAAGCCGCAGCAGGGCATCTCCATGCTCGTCTTTCCGATCGACACCCCCGGCATAACGATCCGGCCGATCATTTCGATCGACCGGGGCCACAGCCTGAACGAAACCTTCTTCGCGAATGTGCGCGTTCCGCGATCCAGCCTCATCGGCGAGGAGGGAAAAGGCTGGACATACGCCAAGTTCCTTCTCGGGCACGAACGCTTCGCGATCGCCGAGATCGCCCGGTCGAAGCGTCGCCTCCAGCGCCTGCGGGAGATGGCCAGGCAGGCCAGGGCAGGCGCGCAGACGCTGGCCGATGATCCGGTCTTCACCGACAAGGTGGCAGCGGTCGAGATCGAGCTGATGGCGCTCGAACAGATGGGGCTGAAGATCGCCTGGGAGATGGACCAGCATATCGACAACCCTCTGTCGGCGAGCATCCTCAAGATCCGCGGTTCGCAGATCATCCAGGCCGTGACGGAGCTTTCCATCGAAGCGATGGGCTACTCCGGACTGGCATACGAGAGCCGTCAGGACGGTTCGCAATATTCTCCGTCCGCGCCGGAAATCTCCCAGGGCAAGATGGAGGAATTCCTCTTCCTGCGCGCCGCGACGATCTACGGCGGGACGACCGAGACCCAGCAGAACATCATCGCCAAGATGATCCACCCCAACTGAGGCTCTACATGGATTACCGGTTCAACGATGAGCAGGTCCTGCTCAAGGAGAGCCTCGAAGGCTGGCTGTCCCGAAACTACGGCTTCGAACAGTGGCGCGGGCTCGCCGCCAGCGACCTCGGGTTCGCCGAGACGAACTGGCATACATTCGCGGAGATGGGCTGGCTTGGCATCGGGATTCCGGAGGAATTCGGCGGGGTTGGTTTCGGCGCCGTCGAACGGATGCTCATAGGCGAGGCATTCGGCCGCCATCTCGTGAACGAGCCCTACCTCGCCTCCTCGGTGCTCGCCGGGTCGCTTATGCTGCACGCCGGCTCCGAGGCACAGAAAGCGGAATGGCTGCCGCGCATGGCCGCCGGAGAGGCGAGGCTCGCCCTTGCCTTCGCCGAGACGGCGTCCCGCTTCGACCTGAACCACGTCGCCACATTCGCCCGAAGGCAGGCATCGCGGTGGGTACTCTCGGGAGAGAAGATACTCGTGCTCGATGCGCGCGCCGCGGAGCGTATCCTCATCTTGGCGCGAACGTCGGGAGAAACTGGAGACAGGCACGGCCTCGGCCTCTTCCTCATCGACCCAGCCACGGAGGGCCTCTCCCTGCGCTCCTACACGACGGTGGACGATCGCCGGGCGTCCGACATCGTTCTCGACGGCGTGGTGGCGGAGGCCCTGATCGGCGACGACGGTGGCGCCTTCCACCCGCTCGAACGCTGCCTCGACGAGGCAATCCTATATCTGTGCGCCGAAGCCCTCGGGGCTATGGAGGCGCTCTTCGAGATGACGCGCCAATACGCAAAGGCCCGCAGGCAGTTCGGACAGGCGATCGGCGACTTCCAGGTGATCCAGCACCGCCTCGTGGACATGCGGGTCCAGATCGAATGCGCGCGTGCCCTGCTGCTGCACGCGGTGGCGGGCGTCGCCGACGACGATCCGGTTGCTCGGGCGCGGACGGCCTCGGCGGCAAAGGTGCAGATGGGGAAATCCGCCCGCGTCGTCGGCCGCAGCGCCATCCAAATCCACGGAGGCATGGGCATGACCGACGAACTTCCCGTCGGCCACCACTTCAAGCGGCTCGTCATGGCCGAGACCTTTTTGGGCGACATCGCGTATCACCAGAAGCGTTTCGCCGGTCTGCCTTCCGAACTGGCCTGAATCGCTGACCGCTCGTGCGGTATAGCCTGCATCGTGCCGGATCGGCTCAGTCGTAGTCCCGCTCCTTCCACCATGGAAAGAAGTCCGGCATGTCACGCGACACGCGCCCGGGAAAGCGCGGTGCGCGCTTCTCGAGAAAGCTCGCGACGCCTTCCCTGGCATCGTCGGTTCGCCCGCGCGCGTAAACGCCGCGGCTGTCGAGCCTGTGGGCTTCCATCGGGTGATCTGAACCGGCCATGCGCCACAACATCTGGCGCGTGAGGGCTACGGAAACCGGCGACGTGTTGTCGACGAGCTCGCGCGCAAAGGCAGTCGCCGCTCCGATGAGGTCGTCCGGATGATGGAGCGAGCGCACGAGACCTCGCTCCAGCGCCTCTTGCGCCTGAAAGACGCGGCCGCTCAGGCACCAGTCGAGGGCGGTCGGCAGTCCGACGATCCTCGGGAGGAACCATGTCGATGCTCCTTCCGGAACGATGCCGCGTCGTGTGAAGACGAACCCGAAACGGGCGTCTTCGGTGGCGATCCTGACATCGGGTACGAAGACGACGGCGTACAGCCCCGGCGGCACGTTCACCGGGACGGAGTAGAGCTTCCGGCCATCATCCGTTTCG
>CATMOC010000568.1 GCA_950071955.1 uncultured Mesorhizobium sp.
GGTCCCGTGCCCGACGCCGGTGAAGGCCAGCGAGCCGTGAAGGCTGACGCCGATGCGCACCACCTCGGCACCACTCGGCCGCGGCCAGTCGCCGCTCTCGATCTCGTCCAGGAAGCGTGCGGCTGCCGTCATCGGTCCCATCGTGTGGGAACTCGAAGGTCCTATGCCGATCTTGTAGAGGTCGAATACAGAGAGAAACATTCGCGAGATCCGCTGCTGGCTGGCCGCATTCTTCGGCGTTTCGCCGCACCGAGGACGTATCTGGGCCGACCAGGCCTGCTCCGCAAGCGACACGCGCATCTGCGCGGTTCCAAAAAGGCCGAGGGCGCGGCATTGCCTGCCGCGCCCTCGAAATCCCGGTTCGTTTGGGCTGTCAGTTGGCCGCGACGACCGCTACGGTCTCGGCCCCACCGATCAGCCACGCAAGGAGGAAAACTCCCGCGAAACCCAAAATCGCCTTGGCGGTTACGCCCCAGCACGATTTCTGAACACTATCGTCCATGATTTTCCGTGTGTTTGGTTGCCCCCGGCGCGCCGTCTTCTTGTTACCGTCCGCGCCGCATTCACGTCCCGCATGTAACCTCTCCGTCCCTTCTTCGCAACCGCAAAAAAGGCCGGATCAGGGCGCGTTCCAGATGCCCATCCCGGAGACAGCATACGCCTCCAAGGTAAAACAAGCACTTAACGCCATAATCCACTACGGACATTTTTAGTCGATTTGACCAAAGTATGGCGAAGGCGCATGGGAGCCATGAAATTTCGCCGATGCGGGAGTATTCTGGATTCCATGGAAGCTGATTCCCTGCACTGGCACGACGCGGTCGCGCTCGGCATTTTCGTCGTCGTGTGGGCCATGTTCTCGCATGCGGCGTCTGGCCGGTTCGTGAGCCGCATGTCCCTGACGAAACTCATGAATCTTCAGCGCGAGAAATGGATGCGCACGATGGCGCAGCGCGAGTTGCGCATGATCGACACCGGCATCATGACCGGGCTTCAGCAAGGGACCGCCTTCTTCGCCTCGAGCGCGCTGATCGCGCTCGGAAGCTGCTTCGCGCTGCTCCAGTCGTCGGAGGAGGTCCTGTCGCTCCTGCGCGACATTCCCTTTGCCGCGCCGCCGGACAGGTCTGTGTACGAAATGAAGGTCCTCGGGCTGATGGTGATCCTGGCCTACACCTTCTTCAAGTTCGGCTGGGCATACCGGCTGTTCAACTACTGTTCGATCCTGATCGGAGCCGTTCCGATGGCCAGGGACGCCGAGCCGGGATCGATGGAGCCCGGTCTGATGCACGCCGCGCGGATGAACGTGATCGCAGGAAAACACTTCAACGCGGGATTGCGCGGGCTGTTCTTCTCCATCGGCTACCTCGGCTGGTTCGTAGGTCCCCTCGTCCTGGTCATGACCACGATGCTCGTGCTGTTCGTCCTGGTCCGGCGCCAGTTCTTCTCCGACGCGCGGGCGGTCCTGCTCGCGTCGTGAAACCGCGGTCCTCGCCGCTCAGTCGGGAGCGGGCAGCAAGGCTTTCGTCCTGCCGGTCAGGCGGTAGGCGATGAGGCCAATCCATTCGCGCATGGCGACCGCGGTGTTCTGGAGCGAATCGAAGGCATTGTCGCGCGCGAGGCTAAAACCTTCGTCGCCGGCCGTGCGGTAGTCTGCCGGCCAGGGCACGACGGGGAAGCCGGCTTCGCGGAACAGCCCGACCGAGCGCGGCATGTGGAACGCGGAGGTCACCAGCAGCCACGTCTCGCCATCCTGCGGTTCGGCGAGGCGTTTCGAATAGACGGCGTTCTCGTAGGTGTCGCGTGACTGGCTTTCCAGGACCAGGCGGTCGCCGTCGATTCCCAGCGCTTCGAGCAACCTCGGCGCCGTCTCGGCATCGGCCTCGCCCTTCAGGAACAGCGCGCCGGTCCCGCCCGAGACCACAACCTTCGCCTGCGGATAGCGTCGCGCCAGGATTGCCGTCTCGACGAAGCGGTCCGCCGAGGAATTCAGTTCGTACCCGCCCCGCACCCGGTTCACGCCCCCTTCGAAGCCGCCGCCGAGCACCACGATACCGTCGACCCGGTCCGGCAGATCGGGGGGCCGCGCGAAACGATCCTCGAGCGGATGGAGCAGGACGGCGCCGAGCGTGGTCCACCCCGACAACACCAGGATCAGGAGCGCGAGGCCAGTGGCCGCCGCGGTCAGCCGCCCGTAGCCCGCGAGGGCCAGGAGAAAGCCGGCCAGAAGAAGCAGCGCCGTCAGGCTCAGCGGATTGGCGAGCGCCCAGAACACTTTCGAAGCGATGAAGAACAAATCGCGGTGCTCCTGTGGAAACCGGTCGGTAGCTGCCGATCCGGCCTCAGGCCGTAGCGGCGGCCTCGCCGGGGTCGTCGCCGGGCGAGACTTCGACCATGTGCCGTTCGATGAAGCGATGGACAAGGTCAATCACCTGTCCGGCCTCCTTGTCGTCGAGCTCGATGCCGAAGCCTGCCGGCTTGCCGTCGACCATGAACCGCACTTTTCCCCGTGACAGGAAACCGTCGGCGGCGCTCTTCGCGGCCGGTGAGGCGAACCCGACCTCCGTCACCTTTTCGACGGGAAAGACTTTCCGCCGCGTGAAAGGTCCGAAGCCCCGCTCGGTGACGATCCCCCCGCCGTCGATCAGGAACAGCTTTTCCACGCCGAACAATTGCCAGGCGACCACCGACCAGACGATCACGCCGCCGAAGGTCCAGGCGGTTACCCACACAAGCAGGAAGAGGTCGACCGCGAAAGGGCTGCCGCTGCCGAATATCTCCGTCAGGGCGAAGAATTCGCCGACCGACCAGCCCCCCAGCCACACGATCATGAAGAGGATAAGCCCGATCTTGCGCCGGGTCGGATTGTAGACTCCGATGCCGTCGGCGGTCTTGCGAATGGTCATCCGCCCCGCCCCG
>CATMOC010000569.1 GCA_950071955.1 uncultured Mesorhizobium sp.
GGGCCGGCCAGGCCGCCGGGACCAGCTCGCGTCTGCGGCGGTGGCAGCGCACGCAGGCTTCCATGTTGTCGCCACGGTCGGTGTAGTGGGCGTGATAGTAGACGGCGATCGCCATCCCGTAGAGGGGCACGCTCTGCTGCCAGTCATCGATCCGGGAGGCGGCTGCTTCGAGGAATTCACCTCCTTCGCGGTGGCGCCCCCAATGCGAGTAGAGCCGACCGATGGAGCGGATTATCATTTCGTCGTCGGCACCCAACTCGTAGGCCTTGTGCAGGGCGGCAAAGGTGTCGTCGAGCAGTCGGTCGTCGGCAAAGTGCCCGTTCTCGCTCTTCAGGGCTTCGCGGGTTTCGCCGTCGAAGGCCAGGGCCAGGCCGCGGTCTTCGGGGCGGCCATCCACCTCGGCGTAGAAGAAGGTCGCCGTCCAGGCGCCGTCCTCCATGTAGCTCTCCAGCTTGGTCATGTTGACGCCATTGGTGGCGAAGCCGCCCATCGCCTTGTAGAGCGCCGCCGGCACGTTGCGCACACGGAAGATGAAGGTCGTCATCATGCGTGCGTCCGGCGCGGCGCGTTCCGCCCAGCGCTTCGACTTCGACAGCACCACGAAGCGGGTGACGTTGTTTTCCGTGTCCTCCACGTTCTCGGCGATGATGTCGAGGCCGTAGAGTTCGGCCGCCAGCCGTGGGGCGAGCGCCGCGTTGGAGCGCACCGCTTCCTCGGCGACGACCCGCGCCGCGCCGGCGGTGTCACCCGCAACGACCGGCTTCCAGCGGTGCTTGCGGATCACCTTGCGGCACTGGCCCAGCGCGTGGATGTGGCTGTAGACGGACTTTATCTCCTCCAGCCCGACGCCTGGCAGCGCCATCAGCTGGAAATGGATCGGCAGGAAATATTCGCCGACGATGTGGAGCTTCGATTGCGGGAGCAGATGATGGATGTCGGCGACGCGGCCCGCGATCGTGTTCTCGATCGGGATCATCGCCAGATCCGCCTTGCCGGTCTCGACCGCATTGAAGGCGTCCTCGAAGGTCGGGCACGGCAGCGGCTCCATGTCCGGAAACATGTTGCGGCACGCCGTGTCGGAGTTGGCTCCGGGTTCCCCCTGGAAGGAGATCTTGTTGGTCTTCGGCGGCATTGTCTGTTTCCTCAGGCGGTCAGTATACGGCGCGCGCGTTCGAGTTCCCCGGGCGTATCCACCCCGAGCGGGACGGTGTCGACGAGCTGGACGTCGATGCGCATGCCGGCCTCCAGCGCGCGAAGCTGTTCCAGCCTTTCCCGTTGCTCCAGAAAAGAGGCGGGCAGCGACACGAAGCGTTCGAGCGCGGCGCGGCGGTAGGCGTAGAGGCCGACGTGATGATAGAGCGGGCCCTCGCCCCAGGGAGCCGTGGCGCGGGTGAAGTAGAGCGAGCGCAGCCGGTCAGGCGCGAGCGGCGTGCCGACGATCTTCACCACGTTGGGATTGGTCTTCTCCTCCTCGCGGGCGATCTCCACCCCCAGCGTGGCGATGTCGACGGCCGGTTCCTCCAGAGGCTTCAGCGCGGCGGCGACGATGGCGGGATCGATCGTGGGCAGGTCGCCCTGCACGTTGACGACGACCTCCACCCTGCCGTCCGGATCTAGGGCTTCGAGCGCCTCGAAGATGCGGTCCGAGCCGGATGCGTGGTTGCTACGCGTCATGATCGCCTCGAAGCCGTTGGCGCGCACCGCATCGAGGACGTCAGCGCTGTCCGTCGCCACGACCGTACGCCCGAGACCGCTGGCAAGGGCCCGTTCGGCGACGTGCACGATCATCGGCCGCCCGGCGATGTCGGCCAGCGGCTTGCCCGGAAGGCGCGTCGAAGCCATGCGCGCGGGGATCAGAACGAGAACGGACATGCGGGAAAACGCGGGCGAAAGTGGCAAAAGGTCTCACGTGGTGGAGCCCTTATAGGAGTTGCAACGCCAGAGCAAAAGACCTAGTTTCCGCGCGAATTTGACCGGCTCCGACCGGTCGGAATGCGGACGCGCGGGCGAATTCCGACCGCGTTCAGGAGCTGCGGGATCAATGGATTCATTCGAACTCAACAAACTGCTCGGCGGATTGCTCGGCGCGATCTTCGTCGTCTTTTCGATCGGGCTCCTGTCGGATGCGATCTTCGCCAGCCCGGCTCCGGAGAAGCCCGGCTATGCGATCGAGGCCGTCGAGAGCGAGAGCGCGGGCGGACCCGAGGCGCCTGAGATCGTCCCGATCGCCGTGCGGCTGGCGTCAGCTGACGTCGGCGCGGGCGAGGCCACCTTCAAGAAGTGCGCCGCCTGCCACACAATGGAAAAGGGCGGCGCCAACAAGGTGGGCCCGAACCTCTGGGGCATCGTGATGCGCCCGATCGCCTCGCATGAAGGCTTTGCCTATTCCGGCGCGCTCAAGGAATTTTCCGAGGGCGGCTCGGTTGTCTGGGACTACGAGCATCTCGACGAGTTCATCCATTCGCCCAAGGGCCTCGTGCGTGGGACCGCGATGTCCTTCGCCGGCCTGAAGGACGATCAGGACCGCGCGAACGTGATCGCGTTCCTGCGCGAACACGCCGATACGCCTGAACCGCTCCCGGTGGCCGAGGAAAGCGAAGCCGCCGAGGCCCCGGCCGGCGAAGCCGCGCCCGCCGAAGGCGGAGAAGCGGCCCCCGCGGAAGGAACCGAGGCGGCCCCGGAAGCCGCGCCGGCCGCGCAGGGCACCGAAGCCCCCGCCGCCGGGACCGCGCCGGCAACGGAAGGCGAACAGCCTGCCGCGACCGAGCAGCCCGCGGCGACCGGGGGCGGTTCCGGGACGGCGGCCGAGTTGCCACTGCCGGGGAGGGTGCTGCCAAAATTGTTCTTCCAGCGCAGGTAGTCTGCCTGGTCAACGCTGCCACTGCCGTCGCC
>CATMOC010000570.1 GCA_950071955.1 uncultured Mesorhizobium sp.
CGGCCATCGGATCGCCGCCGGTGATGCGGCTGATGAAGACCGGCCGGGCCGTATTTCCGCCGCCGGCGATGGCGCCGTCGACCCATTTGTTGCCGGTGGCATCGAATGCCTTGGCGAATTCGGCGACCGCCGCAGCCTCGCCACCGGAGGTCCACCAGTGGGTGACCTCGAGTTCGGCGGAGAATGCGGTCGAAGAGATGCAGCAGGCTACACCCGCCGCGAGCGCGGCGGTCGTAAGGCGATAACGCATCCAAGTTCCTCCCTGAATCTGAAACGTTACAGCTTTTTTCATACGGCAATTGATACCGCTCGACAAGGCCCCCCGGCGCTCAACAGCCAACTTTTTTCGGGCCCCAAAATTAATGACCACCAAAAAACGGCTCCGCGCTGCAACATTCAATCGCTGCACTGCGGCAGCAGAGCAAGATAATTACTGCCCGAGCATGCGCGGAGACGGCCCTCCAAGTCGGCCGGCGGCTGGGGGTGCCAAGAAGATCCGATCTCCGCGGATGTCATTGCACACCGACAACAGGAACTGTAACGTTACAGCAATGCGTCGGAAATGCATCGCGCTTGCGTCGCTGCCAGAGACTGGCCTAGAGCGGTGCGGAAGGCGGGCGAAAGACATGGACAGCGACACGAAGGGCCACGCCACGGAAACGTCGCCGCGCGACGAGCGTCCGACGCTGAAGACGATCGCCTTCATGACAGGCCTTGGCGTCACGACCGTTTCGCGGGCGCTGAAAGACGCCCCCGAGATCGGCGAGGCGACGAAGAAGCGCGTCCGCCTCGTCGCCAAGCAGATCGGCTACCGGCCCAACCGCGCCGGCGTGCGGTTGCGCACCGGCAAGACCAACGTTATCAGCCTCGTGCTGGACACCGAGGAAGATCTGACGGGCTTCGTCTCCGACATGATCTACGGCATTTCGGAAACGGTGGCGGAGACGCCCTACCATCTGATCGTGACGCCCTACTCACGGCGCAACGACCCGATGGACCCCGTCCGCTACCTCGTCGAGACCGGGTCGGCCGATGGCATCATCCTCTCGCGCACCCTGCCCGACGACCCGCGCGTGCACTACATGCTCGAACATCATTTCCCGTTCGCCACGCATGGCCGGACGAACATCGGGGTCGAGCACGCCTGGCACGACTTCGACAACCGCGCCTTCGCCCGCGAGGCGGCGCTGAAGCTGGTCGAACTCGGCAGGACCCGGCTCGCGCTTCTGCCTCCCCCGGTCGGGCTGACCTACCACACCCATACCCGCGAAGGCTTTTCGGAAGGCGTGCTGGAGGCCGGCGCGACCGAGGTCGCGTGGAGCGGAGTTTCCATCGACGACCTCATCGACGACATCCGCTCCAAGACCGTCCGCCTGATGCGGCGCAAGGACCGGCCAGACGGCGTCGTCGTCTCGAGCGGCGGGGCGACCTTCGCGCTCGTGGCCGGCATCGAGGAAGCGGGGCTGAAGCTGGGACAGGACGTCGACGTCGTCTCCAAGCAGTCCTCGAAGCTGCTGCGGCTGTTCCGTCCGGAGCTCTATGTCTGCCAAGAGAGCTTCCGGCTCGCGGGCCGCGAGGTCGCCAAGGCGGTCATGGGCCAGATCGCGGGGAAAAGCGTGGACAAGTTGCAGAGCCTGGCGGCACCTCCGCCGATCGTTTCCTGCCGCAATCCCGCGATCCCCTGAGGCAGCACCTTCCGCTCCGGGACACCGCCCTGACGCGCAATTCGCACACGCGCAGCAATGCCTTGACCAGAGTCGCCCATCATGAAAATCCTTGGGCATGTTCACTGATTCGCGTCGAATCACGGGCGCGCCGACGAGGCGCGCCGCCGAAGGGGGATTCCGCCTGTCTCCTCCCCGGAGGCATGCGAAAGGGATGGAGCGGCAATGACCGTCGCGCGGCCGACGCTGTCCCGGCAGACACTCGCCGCGATCGCTAAGGTTGAGAGCCGCGAACAGCTTTCCCTGTGCCTTGAAGGCATTGCCGCCGAAGCGGGCGCCTCCCACTACCTCCTGCTCGCCGAGCGCCATCAACACGGCGGCAGCCAGCCCTGGGTCGTGGCAAGCAACTGGATCTACGACACCGTCCATCTCGTTGGCGAGACTGCGCTGGCCCGCCTGGCGGACCTTGAAAGCGCCGCGCTCGACGCGCGGGGGCCCGCCCCGGCCCGGAAGGATCTCCGCGACAACGGACACCGGGTGGATCCGCGCCAGGTCCGCGCACTGGTGAAGCGGCACGGTCACGCCGAACTCTATGCGCTGGCGCTGCACGGCGGGACGCGGCGCTGCCATGTCCTCCTGTCGTCTGGCGAGGTGAGCGCGATCCGGATCGGGATGCTTCCCGCCGCCCGTCTCGCCTGCTGCTATCTCCTTGGACGGCTTCCGCCCGACCTTCTCGGCGAAGCCGCCGCCGAGGCGCTCTCCGAGAGAGAGCGGGAATGCCTCTACTGGGTCTCCGAAGGCAAGACGACGGGCGAAGTCGCCGTCATCCTCGGCGTGACCTCGAACACCGTGAACAGCTATCTGGCGAACGCCATCCAGAAATTCGGCGCGAGCAATCGCGCCATGGCGATCGCCACCGCGATCAGGACCGGGGCAATCTGACAGTCATGCAGACCGCTTCCGAAAGACAGGCGATCGCGGACTGGTCCGAATTCGCCGCGAAGGGTCTCGACGCCACGCACGAGAACGTCGGCTTCCTGCTCGACGCGGTGCGCCAGGTGCGCCGCATGGCGGTCGACGCGGGTGCATCGTACTACGCGGTCTTTCTGCTTTCGCGCACCACCGCGCGGCCGGGAATGGCACTCTGCTTCGACCGGAAGTTCCCGCGATCGTCCGAACTGTCGCAGATCATCTGCGGCGAGCGCGGATCGAAATGGCTC
>CATMOC010000571.1 GCA_950071955.1 uncultured Mesorhizobium sp.
CTTCGTTCAGGTCGACGGAAGACCGCCGAGTTTTGAACTGTTCTAAACTAGGTTCTATGGAGGCATCGGCCCCGCGTCAAGGGCGGACCTCCGCGCCGGATCGAGCATCCGCGCCTTACGTAAACTGGAGTACCAATGCCCGAAGTCATCTTCGCCGGTCCGGATGGCCGTCTCGAAGGCCGTTACCAGCCTTCGACGGAAAAGAACGCGCCGATCGCGCTCGTGCTGCATCCGCATCCCCAGTTCGGCGGGACCATGAACAACAAGATCGTCTACGATCTGTTCTACATGTTCCAGAAGCGGAATTTCACGACGCTGCGCTTCAACTTCCGCGGCATCGGCCGCAGCCAGGGCGAGTTCGACCATGGCGCGGGCGAACTGTCGGATGCCGCCGCCGCGCTCGACTGGGTACAGTCGCTCCATCCGGATTCCAAGAGTTGCTGGGTGGCGGGTTATTCCTTCGGCGCCTGGATCGGCATGCAGCTCCTGATGCGGCGTCCAGAGATCGAGGGTTTCATCTCGATCGCGCCGCAGCCCAACATCTATGACTTCTCCTTCCTCGCGCCCTGTCCCTCCTCCGGCCTGATCATCCACGGCGACCAGGACAAGGTCGCGCCGCAGAAGGACGTCCAGGGTCTGGTCGACAAGCTCCACTCCCAGAAGGGCATCACGATCACGCAGAAGATCATGACCGGAGCGAACCACTTCTTCTCCAACGACGCCGAACTCCTGATCTCCGAGTGCTCGGACTATCTCGACCGGCGTCTTGCCGGCGAACTCGCCGATCCGCGGCCGAAGCGGCTGCGTTAGGGGCGCCCATGTACCAGCCGCCGCATTTTCGCGAGACGCGGCTGGACGTCCTGCACGGTCTCATCCGGTCCGAGCCGCTCGGCCTGCTGGTCACCAACGGGCCGGACGGACCGGTCGCCAATCCGCTGCCCTTCCTTCTCGACGCCGACGCTTCTTCGAACGGCACGCTTCGCGCCCATTGCGCGCGGGCCAACCCCGTGTGGCGGGCGATCCAGACCAGTCCCGAGGTCCCGGTGCTCGTCGTCTTCCAGGGCCCACAGGCCTATGTCACGCCGTCCTGGTACGCGACGAAAAAGGATACCGGGAAGGTCGTACCGACCTGGAACTACGTGATCGTGCAGGCTCGCGGGCGTGCGGAAGTGCTCGAGCAGGCCGACTGGCTGGCCGGGCAGATCAGGGAACTGACCGATCGGCACGAAAGCGAACGCGATCAGCCTTGGGCGGTGGACGACGCTCCGGCTGACTTCGTCGCTGCGCAGATCCGCGGCATCGTCGGCATCCGCATCGCAATCGCCTCCTTCGAAGGCAAGTGGAAGGTGAGCCAGAATCGACCGGCGGAAGACCGTATCCGGGTGGCCGCGGGATATGAGGAGACGGACCGGCCCGACCTGGCCTCCCTCGTGCGCCGGTTCGGAGCGGAGCGGGGCTAGCCCGCCGGTTAGGGCCTCACCAGAACGCCACCCGTCACCGCCCCCCGGCATCCCGTGGTGGTCGGAAACGTCAACGACATACCGCGCGTCGACCGGATCGCGAGATAGGCCCAGGCTTCGGCCTCCATCGCGTCGCCGTCGAAACCGGCGTCTTCGGCGAGGATCACCTGTGCCAACGATTGTTCCGCGCCAGTGCGGAGATCGGCCATGATATGCGGGTTCTTGCGTCCGCCGCCGCAGACGATCCACAGCTTCGGAGCCTCCGGCATCTGCTCGGCTGCCTTGAGGATTGCCTCGGCCGAGACGGCGGCCAGCGTGCGGGCACCCTCCGCGAGTTCGAGGCCGGCGGCATCCTCGAGCGTGAAATCCAGCCGGTCGAGCGATTTCGGCGCACGGCGTTCGAAGAACGGGTTCTCCAGATAGCGGTCGACCACCGCCCGCACGACGCCGCCCTCGCTGGCGATCATGCCGTCGGCGTCGAAGGGCACGCCGCCCTCCGCTGATACCCATCGGTCGATCAGCGCGTTCCCTGGTCCCGAGTCGAAGGCGACCGGATCGCCCTGCGCCGGAACGAAAGTCACATTGGAAATCCCGCCGATGTTGACGAAGGCCACGGGAAACGAGCCGCGCCATTCCTCTGGAAGCGAACGCGCCAGCGCGGCATGGTAGACCGGGACCAGCGGGGCGCCCTGCCCTCCGTATTCCATGTCCCTCGCCCGCATGTCATGCACCACGGACACGCCCGTCTCGCCGGCGAGCAGCGGTCCGTCGCCAAGCTGCACGGTCAGCGCCTTCTCCGGCCGGTGCAGCACCGTCTGTCCGTGGAAGCCGATCAGGTCGATCTTCTGCGCCGGGAACTTCGTCTGGAACGCCTTCACCGCCTCGACATGGCGCATGGTCAGGTCTCGTTCGAGAGCCGCCAGGTCGCCCGGCCGCTCCTCTCGCCGGGCGATCGTCTTCGCCATTTCCAGCCCCGCCTCGATCCTGCGCCGGAAGACGGCTTCGTAGGGCACGAACATGGAGGGGCCACGCCGCACCTCGGCCTCGCCGTCGCTCTCGACCAGGGCGAGGTCGATGCCGTCCATCGAGGTGCCGCTCATCAGGCCGAGCGCGCGGATCAGGGCCATCGGCCATGCTCTTCTTGTGATTCCATCGTCCGCGATGCTAAAGCCCCGCAACCTCAAATGCCACGGCGCCCGTGCCGCGCGATCCACCGGAAGCAATGACGATGACGGCCTTCAAATCCGATTTCCTGCGCACGCTGTCCGAGCGTGGCTTCATCCACCAGATCTCGGATGAGACCGGCCTCGACGACCTTTTCGCGAAGGAGACGGTCAGCGGCTATATCGGCTTCGACGCGACCGCGCGCTCGCTTCACGTGGGCTCGCTCATCCAGATCATGATGCTGCGCTGGCTGCAGAA
>CATMOC010000572.1 GCA_950071955.1 uncultured Mesorhizobium sp.
GCGAAGAGCCTCATGCAGTGGCGGCCGGCGAGCACGCAGGCGCGTGCCGCCATCCGTCCGTCTCCGCCTGCGGCCGCATGGCGCGCCACGTCGAGCGCCGCCGCGCCGCCCGAGGCCTGCTGGAGGACACGGGCGATCTTCAGGTGCATGACGCGCCGTCGAGGCTCCGACAGGCCGGTATAGATCGCCTCGCGCAGCAGTTCGTGTGCGAAAGTGTAGGCGTCCTGTCCGCTCACCTGATCGACGGGCACGAGGAGGCGGTGGCGCTCGAGCTTGTCTGAAATCTCCAGGAAGTCCTGCAGGTCGTAGCCGGCTACCGTCTGCAGCGTGTCGCCTTTCATCACCGGGCCCAGCACGCTGGCCCAGTTCAGCAGATCCGAGGCCTCCGGCCCGAGGCGCTCGATGCGGTCCCGCACGAGTTCCTTCAGCGTCCTGGGAAGAGTGCCCGCGCGGTCGGCGCCGTTCTGCGCTAGTTCTTCCGCGTAGAGCGGATTCCCGGCGCTGAGCCTGACGATCGCATCGGCATCGGCTAAGCTCGACACCCCCTGCACCAAGAGCACGATGTCCTCGGGCGGAAGCGGGTCGAGCACCATCTCCTCGACGAGCCGGTAGCGGCGCAGGGACCGCAGCACCGAATTGGCGGGGATGTTGTCCGGTAGTTCCCCGTCGCGCGCGGTCAGGACCACGAGGAGCGCCCGGTCCTGCGCACTGCGCACCACGTGGTGAAGCAGTTCCGCCGAAGTCTCGTTGATCCACTGGAAATCGTCCAGCACCAGGATCGGCAGGCCTTCGCCGGCGAAGACCCGCTTTGCGACTTCCGCGAACAGCTTCTCCCGACCGGAGGCGGCCTCCTCATCCGTCTCTGCCAGGGGAAGCTCGCCGACCGCTTCCGCCCAGGGGCCGAGCGCGGTCGACAGGCGGGCATCGTAGGCGCGTCCGATCATCGGCCCGGCACCGCGCCGGCGCATCGATGCCATGAATTCCTGCACCAGGCGGCTCTTTCCGATGCCGGCCTCGCCCATGAGCACGACCCCCTTCGCGCTGCCGCCGCTGGCCGCCGCTTCGGCCACCGCCTTCAACGCATCCATTTCGCGCTCGCGGCCGACGAACCGGGCGACATCGGCGAGGGCCGACGGTGCCGGAGGGGCTTCGGCGGCTCCGGTTCCGTCCCGAGGGAGTGTCTCGACCCTTTCCGGCCCCTGGATCGCCAAGGGGGCGCGGGCACGCTCTCCCGCCGCTTCGCGGCGGATCGTGCGCCAGGCGCCGGCTAGCCGCTGCGATGCTTCGGGGCCGATTTCCCGGAAGAGCCGCTCGGCAGTCTCGAAATGGCTTTCAGCCTCCTGCTGACGGCCGGTCCTGGCAAGCAGGCGCAGGAGGTCGGCCCGGGCCGCCTCGTTGAAGGGGTCGACCTGCGCGAGCTGCCTTGCTGCGGCCAGGGCGGATTCCGGGTTGCCTGTATGTCGCTCCTTCAGTTCCTCCAGAATGCGTACCTGCAGACGCCGCAGGTCTTCGCGTTCGGCCACGCACCAGGCCTGGAACTCGTGCTGGGCAGGCAGATCGAGGCCTTCGAGGAATTCGCCGCGGAAACGCGCCGCCGCCGCCTCGAGCTGTTCCGTCGATAGCCTCTCCAGCCCCGAGGACACGAGCGAGCGCAACGCAAGGAGATCGATCTCGGCGCCATTCGCCTGGAATGCGACCGATTCGCGATTGGCCACGATGCGCGAGCTGTCGGGTTCGTCCACGAGCGGGCGCAGCCGGCTCATGCTCCAGCGCAGTGAACCGCGCGGATCGTCCGGGACTTCCCAGAACATGGAACAGAGCCGCTCGCGGCGATGCTGGCGCCCGGTCGAGGCGAGGTAGGCAAGAAGCGCGCGTGTCTTGCGCGACGGAGGCAGCGCGACGCGGTCTCCGTCACGCAGCACTTCCAACTCCCCGAGCAGGTTCAAAGTCAGCATTTCCGGCCTCATGAACGCGTCGATGTTCGCCAGAGCGTGCCGGCCGCCAGCCGAAACGGCGCCTAGCTGCGGTATTCCACAAAGCCGTTGGCAATTCAACTATCGCTTCCACTGTCACTCACACGGTCGGCCCTCAAGCAGTCTCCGTCTGAACGGGACGCGTTCCCGAGCATCAACCTCGAACCAGGAGAACATCCATGCAGGTCCAGACCAAGGCTCCCCGCCCGCCGCTCAACGGAGTCGATACGCCCACCCTTCTCGCCACCATCAACGTCGTCGCCGGGCAGCCGGAACTGGCGAAGTTCCAGTTCCGCGCCGACAACGAGTGGATCTCGGGGACGCACAGCCGCAGCGCCATGAAGAGCTTCAACGGCGCCGGCGGAGAACAGAGCCACGGACGCAGCTTCTTTGCCGACGGCGACCACCCGGCCGTGCTCTGCGGTGCCGACAACGGGCCGACGCCGGTCGAGTGGCTGCTCCACGCGCTCGCCACCTGCCTCACCGCGGGGATCGGCAACATCGCCGCCGCCCGCGGCATCAAGCTCACCAAGGTGCAGTCCCACATCGAGGGCGAGATCGACCTGCGCGGCATCCTCGGTATCACGGACGAGGTGCGCAACGGCTTCCAGAACATCTCGATCCGCTTCGAAGTGGAAGGCGATGCACCGCGCGAGAAGCTCGAACAGCTCGTCGAGCAGGCAACCGCCCGGTCGGCGGTGTTCGACGTGCTGACCAACGGAGTGCCGGTCTCGGTCGGCATGAAGTCGGTGCAGTAGCCCGACACTCCCACGGAGGTCCGCCACCGCGGCGGGCCTCCCCAACTCCGGAGACATGAAGATGCTATCGACCGACGTCGCCATCATCGGCGCCGGCCAGGCGGGGCTTGCCGTGAGCCGCTGCCTGAGCGACCGCGCCATCGACCACC
>CATMOC010000573.1 GCA_950071955.1 uncultured Mesorhizobium sp.
GTGAGCCGGCCCTCGACGCGGATGACGTCGTCGGTGTGGGTCGTCAGGCCGGAGACGAAGGAGAACTTCTCCCGTTCGCCGTCCTTGCGGATGACCTCCACGTAGTTGGGCGAGCCCTCCATGCCGCCGTCCAGCGCCCAGGGCGGAAATTTCGAGCGCGTATATCCCGCGGTCAGGAAGCCGTTGTCGGCGCGGACCCGGTAGTCCATGACGATGCCGCGCCCGCCCCGGAACCTGCCCTCGCCGCCCGGCTCGACGTTGAGCTCCATACGGTCGACATAGAGCCCGTTGCGGGCCTCGTTGATCTCGGCCGGACAGTTGTAGGTCTCGCCATGGAAGCCGCAGAAGATCGCCGAGTTGCCATCGCGGCCGCGGCTGGCACCCCAGCCGCCGAGTTGCGGCTCGATGATGGTGTACTGCCTGCCCGTGTCGGGATGGATGCCGCCGATGAAGGTGCCGCAGACGCTCGCGAAGTGGCCCGACGCCAGCCGCTCGGGCATGTGAGCGGCAAGGCAGCGCCACATGAGGTCGTACACCCGAAGTTCGATCTCGTAGTAGAAGCCGATCGGCGCTGGTTCCTTCGCGTGGAAGGCCGAGCCTTCGCGGGTGAGAAGGCGGATCGGCCGGAAAGAGCCCTCGTTCGCGGGCGAATAGGGATCGGTCAGGGACTTGAAGATCATCTGGGCGGCGACCATGACGCCGTCGCGACTGGTGTTGACCGGGTTGTTCGACTGGTCTGGGTTGTCGAGCAGGTCAACCTCGAAAGCGTCGTCGGAGATGGTGATCTTCACGTTGAAGGTGCGCCCGTCATCCTGCTCTTCCGAAAGCTCGAACGTGCCCTTGGGTAGCTTCGCGAGTTCGGTGCGGGAAACCTGCTCACCGAAATCCATGAACGAAGTCATGGCCTTCTGGAAGGTGACCACGCCGTATTTGTCGGCGATCTCGACCAGGCGCCTGGCACCGATGCGCACCGAGGCGATCGCCGCCCAGACGTCGCCTTCCAGCACGTCGGGCATGCGCGAATTGACCTTGATGATCTCCATCACCGAGCGGATCGGCTCGCCACCGGCGATGATCTTGATCGCGGGTAGCCGCAGGCCTTCCTGGAAGATCTCCGTCGCCTCGCCGGACAGCGAGCCCGGTGCCATGCCGCCGACGTCGGAATTGTGGGCGATGTTGGCAGTCCAGGCGATGATGGTGTCGCCGGCGAAGACGGGCATCGCCACGACGATGTCGTTGAGGTGCGTGACGCCGCCATAATAAGGATCGTTGGTGGCGAAGACGTCACCCGGCTGGATGTCGCCCGGCTTGTCGAACTTGGCGTTGATCACCTTCACCGCCTTGTCGAGCACGCCGATGAAGGCCGGGATGCCGGCACCCGACGAGGCGAGCGCGCCCTTCGCGTCGGTGATGCCGGTGCCCATGTCGAGAACTTCGTAGATGATGGAACTCATCGCCGTCTTCTTCATGACAGCGAACATCTCGTCCGCGGCCGCCTGGAGCGAGTTCTGGATGATCTCGAGCGTGATGGGATCGTTGGACAAGTCGTTCATGATCCGCCTCCTCAACCGGCCAGAGTGATGTGGATGTTGCCGTAGCCGTCGATCTCCACCTGGTTGCCCGGGTGGATGACCACGGTAGTCCCGGGGTCCTCGACGATGGCGGGACCCGTGAAGCTCATGCCCGGCTCCAGCTTAGTCCCGTCGTAGATGGCCGCCTTCTTCACGCCTTCGAGCGCGTAGTCGACGTCGCGATGACCTTTCAGCGCGCTCTCGGCCGGCGTGCCGGTGGGTTCGCGCTTCGCCATCGCGAGCTTTCCGACCTCCGCGGAAGCGACGAGGTGGATGCCGACCATCTCCACCGGCGCGTCCAGCCGGTAGGTGTATTCGCGCTCGTAGGTCTCGTGGAAGGAGGCCTCGATTTCCGCCAGTCTCTCGTCGGTCACCGCGCCGTCCGCGATCAGGACCTCCGTCGTGTGCTCCTGGTTCTGGTAGCGGAACTTGCCGTAGCGCAGCATCTTCACCTTCTCGGGAGCGACCCCTTCCTGCGTAAACTGCTGGCGCGCACGGTCCTCCGTCTCCGCAAAGATCGCTTCTATGCCGACGGCCGAACCCGGCTTCAGATCGGCGAGCCGGGTGACGAAGTAGTCGCGGCGCAGGTCGGACATCATCATGCCCCAGGCCGAGAAGACGGATGCGCCGGCCGGCACCACCACCTTATTCACCCCGAGTTCCTGACCGAGTGCAACGCCGTGCATGGCGCCGCCGCCGCCGAAGGCGACCAGCGTGAAGTCGCGCGGGTCGTGGCCGCGGTTGAGCGATACGAGCTTGAGCGCGTTGACCATGTTGTTGTTGGCAATGCGGATGATGCCGCGCGCGGCTTCGTCGGTATCCACGCCGAGCTTCTCGCCCACCGCTGCGAGCGTTTTCTCGGCAGCGGCCATGTCGGCGACCACTTCGCCGCCGCAGAAATAGTCGCGGTTGATGCGGCCGAGCCAGAGATTAGCGTCGGTGGTCGTAGCATCGCTGCCGCCGCGTCCGTAGGCGGCGGGACCTGGCATCGCGCCTGCCGACTGCGGGCCGACATGCAGCTTGCCGAAGTCGTCGACCCAGGCGATGGAGCCGCCGCCATTGCCGATCTCGACCAGGTCGACGACCGGCACCATGATCGGATAGCCGGCCGAGGTGCGGTCGCGCTCGATCCAGTAGTCGGTCTTGATCTTAACCTCGCCGTCCTCGATCAGCGAGCACTTCGCGGTCGTGCCGCCGATGTCGAGCGCCAGCACGTTCGGCTCATCGATCAGCTTGCCGAGTTCGGCCGCGCCCCAGAAGCCGGAGGCCGGCCCGGACTCGACCATCGTGATCGGGATCTTCGACACC
>CATMOC010000574.1 GCA_950071955.1 uncultured Mesorhizobium sp.
CTTGAAGTCGGGGGGCAGCGCCTCGCCGAAGGCCACCGCCTTGGCCGCGATGACGTGCATGAGCGGGCCGCCCTGCAGGCCGGGGAAGACGGCCGAATTGACCTTCTTGGCGATGTCCTCGTCGTTGGTGAGGATCATGCCGCCGCGGGGCCCGCGCAGCGACTTGTGCGTGGTCGTGGTGACGACGTGGGCATGCGGCAGCGGCGAGGGATGCGCGCCGCCGGCAACGAGGCCGGCGATGTGGGCCATGTCGACCATGAGATACGCGCCTACCGCGTCGGCGATCTGGCGGAAGCGCTGCCAGTCCCAGATGCGCGAATAGGCCGTGCCGCCGGCGATGATCAGCTTCGGCTTGTGCTCGTTGGCGAGGCGCTCGACCTCGTCCATGTCGAGGCGATGGTCCTCCCGGCGCACGCCGTAGGAGATCACGTTGAACCATTTGCCGGACATGTTGACCGGCGAACCGTGCGTGAGGTGGCCGCCGGAATTCAGGTCGAGGCCCATGAAGGTGTCGCCGGGCTGGAGCAGGGCCAGGAAAACGGCCTGGTTCATCTGGCTGCCGGAATTGGGCTGGACGTTGGCGAAGCCGCAGTCGAACAGCTTTTTCGCACGCTCGATGGCCAGGCTCTCGGCGATGTCGACGAACTGGCAGCCGCCATAGTAGCGCTTGCCCGGATAGCCCTCGGCGTACTTGTTGGTCATGATCGACCCTTGCGCTTCGAGTACGGCGCGCGAGACGATGTTTTCCGAGGCGATCAGCTCGATCTCGTGGCGCTGGCGGCCGAGTTCCTTGCCGATCGCGCCGAAGATCTCGGGATCCACCGCTTCGAGCGGCAGGTTGAAGGGGTTTTCATCGATCGATTTGGCGGCGGTGGCTATGGCCATGGCAATCTTCCTTGGGAGGGAAATGTGCGTATGCGGCGCGCATTAACACATCTCCACCGGGGTCGCCACGCAACGCGGAACGAAAATTGATGGCTGGATTGCGCCGGCAAGGCGTCCGCCAGTCCTCACGCCGGACTCACCCTCTGGTGCGTTCTGTCCCGGCGATCTCTGTGCTATACTACGGAACTGGTTGGAGCAGCACATGGAACACAGGCTCGCCGCCGTGCTTGCAGCCGACATGGTCGGCTACTCGCGGTTGATGGAAGCCGACGAGCGTGGCACGCTGGAGCGGCTGCGCACGCACCGGATCGAACTGATCGATCCGTCGATCGCCAAGAACCAGGGCCGCATCATCAAGACCACCGGCGACGGAATGCTGGTCGAGTTCCAGAGCGTCGCGGACGCCGTGCGCTGTGCCGTCGAGGTCCAGGAGAGGATGCGCCGCCGCAACGCCGACGTGCCGGAGGACAGGCGCATCCAGTTCCGCGTCGGCATCAACCTCGGCGACATCATCTTCGACGACGGCGACATCTACGGCGACGGCGTCAACGTCGCGGCCCGGCTCGAGCAGCTCGCCGAAACCGGCGGCATCTGCGTGACGCAGGCCGTCTACGACCAGGTCAACGATCGCGTCGGCGTCGCCTTCGAGAATCTCGGCCTGAAATCGTTCAAGAACATGTCGAGACAGCTGCAGGTCTGGCGCGTGGTGCTCGACAGCCGCGCCCCGGCGGACGGAGCAGGCAGGGCCGCGGAACCGAAGCCGGTGGTCAAGCCGGCCATCGCGGTGATGCCCTTCGCGAACATGAGCGGCGACCCCGAACAGGAATTCTTCGTCGACGGACTGACCGAGGACATCCTCACCGAGCTGTCGCGCCACCACGAGCTCTTCGTCATCTCGCGCAACTCGACCTTCGTCTACAAGGGCCAGTCCGCCAACCTGCGCGAGGTCGCCCAGAAGCTTGGCGCCCAGTACATAGTGGAAGGCAGCGTCAGGAAGGCCGGCGGCAACGTGAGGATCACCGTCCAGCTCATCGACACGACCAACGACGCCCACATCTGGGCGGAGAAATACGACCGCAAGCTCGACGACATCTTCGCCATTCAGGACGAGGTGACGGCGGCGATCGTCGCCACCCTGCCCGGGCGCGTCGAGGCTGCCCAGCGCGACCTGATCGCGCGCAAGACGCCGGCCAATCTCGCCGCCTACGAATGCGTGCTCGCCGCCAAGGTGCTCCACCACCGCAGCGGCCGCGACGACAACACCGAGGCGCAGAAGCTGATCGACCGGGCGATCACGCTCGACCCGGACTACGCGCACGCCCGCGCCTGGCGCGGCTGCATCCTCGGTCAGGCCTGGGTCTATGGCTGGTGCGAGAACAGGGACGCGGTCTTCGACGAGGGGGTGGTCGAGCTGGAGACGGCGCTGAAGCTTGACGACAACGATGCCGACGTCCACCGCATCCTCGCAGCCATCAACGTCAGCCGCAACGACCTGACCCGCGCCCGCTACCATCAGGAACGCGCGCTCGCGCTCAATCCCAACTACGACCTCGTCGTCGTGCAGCAGGGCGAACTGCTCACCTGGCTCGGACGGCCGGAGGAAGGAGTCGAGTGGATAACGAAGGCCATGCGGCTCAACCCGCATCATCCCGAGCGGTTCTGGAGCCATCTCGGCAAGGCCTATTTCAACGCCCGGCGCTACGGCGAGGCGATCGAGGCCTTCATGCATCTTTCGGCGATGGACGCCGTTCAGCACGCCTTCGTCTCGGCGGCCTATGCCTGGATGGGCGACCACACGGCGGCTTCCGCGCACGGCGCCCGCATCCGGGAGATCGACCCGAACTTCTCGTACGACACCTTCGTGCCGACCCTCCACTATGCCAGGCCGGAAGACACGGAGCATCTGATCGACGGGCTGGAGCGGGTGCTGCAACCGCCCGCCCGCGTGCCGGCCGCCGCCGCGGG
>CATMOC010000575.1 GCA_950071955.1 uncultured Mesorhizobium sp.
CCGGCCGATCTTCGGGTAGTCTTCGGTGATCAGCCTGAACTTCGAGATCGGGTCCTTCTCGAAGGTGTCGACGCCGAGCGACACGACGACGACGTCCGGTGCGAAGGCGGCAAGGCGCGCGCAGGCATCCTCCAGGGCTTCGCTCCAGCGCTCCCAGGCGGTGCCGAAAGGCATGGGGTAGTTGTGGTTGAAGCCTTCGCCCGCGCCTTCTCCACGCTCGTCGGCATGGCCGAGGAAGAACGGGTATTCCACCATCGGATCGGCATGCAGGTTGAGCACCTGCACGTCGCCGCGGTGGTAGAAGATCTGCTGCGTGCCGTTGCCGTGGTGATAATCGACGTCGAGGATGGAGACCTTCCCGGCTCCCTGGTCGCGCAGCCATTGCGCCGCGACGGCGACGTTGTTGACGTAGCAGTAGCCGCCCATGAAGGAGGAGCCGGCGTGATGTCCCGGCGGACGGCAGAGTGCGAAGACGGCGCGTTCACCGGCATTCACCATCGAGGCGGCGGTCAGGGCCGTGTCGTGGGAAGACTTGATCGCCTCCCACGTGCCGGCCACGAAGCCGGCGCCCCCGTCGAAGGAATAGTAGCCGTGCAGGGCTTCCACCGCTTGCGGCGGCACGTCGCCGCGCAAACCGCGCGTGGGCCACGCGAAGGGCAGGGCGGTGCCGCCGCGGCCCTCGGCGGACCAGCGCTCCCAGACGGTCGGCAGGAAGTCGAGATAGCCGGCATCGTGGACCTTCCTGGCACTGGAGAGATCGAACGGCTCCGGCGCGAGAATCGGCCCGAGATCCACGGCTTCGATGCGCGCGCGGATGAACTCGGCACGGGACGGCATCTCGAACGCTGGCAGCAGTTCGCCGGCCAGCAGTTCCAGGTTCCCGGCGTGCCCGGCATGCTTTGGTGAATAGACGGATTTCAACGGGTCCTCCGTGTGCATTACGTTGGGTAATCCGTACTCAAACGGTTGGATGACCCTTCAGTAAGATTTGAGCAAGTTTTGCGACGCATGCTGCCATCTTGCCGGTGATTCGTCATTGCGACGTACCGGAGGGGATATTCAAGGGTTTCGTGCCCGAGGGGGAAAACATGAACTTCATTTCCTGCGTCGCTGGCGCCGCGGCGCTTGGGCTGACGGTGTTCGGGGGAACAGCGCTCGCCCAGGACCACGTCGGTCCGGTGACGGACTACGTCAACGCGAACGTACTGCCATGGCTTTCGGACCCGCTGATCGTCAAGGCGATCAACGACCAGAATGCCGCCAACGCTTCCCTCGGCCAAGCCGAGATCGACGCGCTCGACCAGAAATGGCGCGCCGAGACCGAAGCCGGCAGCCATCCGATGATCGACGAGGTGCTGGGCAACGCCCTGTCGAAGTTCCTCGCCGCCAGGCAGGAGGAATCGGCCGGCATGATCGCCGAAGCATTCGTCATGGACGACAAGGGCCTCAACGTCGGCCAGAGTGCGGTGACGTCCGACTACTGGCAGGGCGACGAGGCGAAATGGCAGAAATCCTACGGCGCGGGCGCGGGAGCCATCTTCGTGGACGAGGTGGAGAAGGACGAGTCCACCCAGGCGCTGCAGTCGCAGGTCAGCATAGCGATCTCCGATCCGGCGACCGACAAGGTCATCGGAGCGATCACGCTGGGGATCAACGTCGAAGGGCTCTGAGCCATTCGCAATCATGGGGGCGAACGCCAGTATGGGCACTCGCAGGGTAACGAGAGTCTTCGGCCGCATGACGATCACGATGAAGCTGATCCTCGCCGCGGTCGTCGTGAACATCGCCGGCCTCGCGGCTTCGGTCTACTTCGTCGACACGACCGCCGAGCATAGCCTGTACGACCTGGCCGCCGACGGGTGGCGCATGCAGACGGGCCAGATCGCCGCCGCGGCCGCCGGCGGGATCAAATGGAAAAAACCCGAGGTCGTCGCGGACGCCTATGCCGCCTACAAGGCCGACGAAGAACGCGCGTTGTCGCGCGCGGTCGCGTTCGATGCCGACAAGGCGGAAATCACCTCCTTCGCCGCCGACGGCGTGGAGACGGCTCCCATCGATGCCGCCATCCGGGAGATCGTCGCGGGTTCGCCCGAAACCCTGAGCAGCACCATGCTCGACGGCAGGGTCGTCATGGTCGCTCCGTCCGGCCAGACCACGGACGGCAAGCCCCTTGGCTATGTCGCGCTGGCCTGGAACACGGCCGCCGTCGAGAACATCCGTTCTTCGCTGAACGCGAGCACCACCCTGGCGCAGGGCCTCTCGACCCTTCTGCTCGTCCTGCTCCTCTTCCTGACCATCCGCGTGGTCGTGGGCCGGCCGCTGAAGGCGATCAACGGCCGCATCGAAAAGCTTTCGGCGGGCGATCTGGAGACCGGGGTCGACTACCAGGACCGCTCCGACGAGATCGGGGTCATCGCCCGAGCGCTCGAGGGATTTCGCGCCGCTTCGCTGGCCAAGCTCGACGCAGACCGCGAACTGGAGGATCAGCGCCTGTCCATGGAGGAACAGCGCAGCCAGAACGACGCATCACGCGCAACCGCCGCGAAGCTGCAGGCGGCGGTCGTGCGCCTAATCGGCGCCGCGCTGTCGCGCCTGGCCGAGGGCGACCTCACCACCCGCCTGAAGGTGGATTTCCCGGCGGAGTACCAGAAGCTGAAGGACGACTTCAATCTCGCCATGGATCGGCTCCAGGACGCCATGGAGCGGATCGTGGAGACCGGCGGGCAGCTTGAGAACGGCACGAGCGAAATCCGCCGCGCCGCCGAGCAGAACGACCTGGCGCTGGAGATCAAACAAACCGGCGAACCCCCCTACACGGCCCCCGATTCGGAGCTGGTCCGCGAAGT
>CATMOC010000576.1 GCA_950071955.1 uncultured Mesorhizobium sp.
GTGTCGACGTCATGCTGGCCGCCCTGTGGAGCAAGCCGGTCGCCAGTCTGGCGTGGGAGATCATCGAGTCCTTGCTGAACGGCGAGACCTGGTTCCGTCGCGACCGCGCAGCCTTTCGCACCATGGCCGAGGAACTGCTGCCGGCCCTGTCGCAGGCGCGTCAGGGGCGCACGCTGAAGATCTGGTCGGCCGGGTGTTCGAACGGGCAGGAAGCCTATTCGATCGCCCTCGTCATTCTGTCGATGATGCCGGACGCGGCAAAGCGCGACGTGCGCATTCTCGCCTCCGACATCGATCCCAACATGATCCAGGAAGGCCGCATCGGACAGTATCCGGGGCAGGCGCTGACGGACGTTCCGCCCGAACTGCGCAAGCGCTGGTTCCGCCGCGCGCCCGGCAGCGCCGACGACTGGCAGGTGGCCGACGAAGTGAAGGACCTCGTCTCCTTCCGCGAACTCAACCTGTTCGCCAAATGGCCGATGCAGAAGAAGTTCGACATCGTCTTCTGCCGGAACGTCGTGATCTATTTCGACAAGGGCAAGCAGGCCGACCTGTGGGGACGCTTCTCCGGCGTGCTCAAGCCCGATGGCTGGCTGTACATCGGCCATTCGGAGAGGATTTCGGGTCCGGCGACGGACCACTTCACGTGCGAGGGAATCACCACCTGGCACCACATCAAGGGGAGTGTGCGGTGAGGCCTGTCCGTGTCCTGATCATCGATGACAGCGCGACCATGCGCAAGATCATCGGCTTCGCCCTCGCGAGCAACCCGGCCATCGAGGTCGTGGGCGAGGCGCCCGATCCGACCGAGGCGTTCCGGCTGGTGGATTCGCTCGATCCCGACGTCATCACGCTCGACATCGAGATGCCGAAGATGAACGGCATCGATTTCCTGCGCCGCGTCATGAAGCACAGGCCGCGGCCGGTCATCATGGTGTCGACGCTGACGGTCAGCGGCGCGGCGGTGACCATCGAGGCGCTGGCGCTCGGCGCGTTCGACTGCGTGGCCAAGCCGACGCTCAAGGACGACCGCTCCTTCCGCGATCTCGTGGAGAAGGTCATCGCAGCGGGCGCGGGGCGCAACCGTGCCCGGCCGAGCCGGCCGTCGGCGGAACGTCACGATCCCGCGCCGCTCGGCGCCGGTCAGGCCAGTGTGCGCGAGAAGGTGGTCGCCATCGGCGCGTCCACCGGCGGCGTCGAGGCGCTCATCGCGCTCTTGTCCGAATTCCCGGCGGACTGCCCGCCGACCGTCATCACACAGCACATGCCGGCCAACTTCACGCGCTCCTTCGCGGAGCGCCTCGACCGGATGTGTCGGCCGACGGTGCAGGAGGCGGACGACCGCTGCCAGCTCGCCCGCGGCAACATCTACATCGCGCCCGGCGGCGAACGCCACCTGGAGATCGCCCGGCGCGGCGACGGCCTGGAAACCCGGCTGCGCGAAGGCGAGACCGTTTCGGGACATCGGCCGTCGGTCGACGTCCTGATGGGATCGGTCGCGGCTGCCGTGGGCCACGACGCCGTGGGAGTGATCCTGACGGGCATGGGAAAGGACGGTGCGCAGGGTCTGCTGAAGATGCGCCAGTGCGGCGCCAGGACCATCGGTCAGGACGAGCAGTCGTCGCTGATCTACGGAATGCCCCGTGTCGCCAGCGAGGTCGGCGCGGTGCAGAAGCAATTGCCATTGAATCGCATCGCGCGCGAGATCTTTTCGGGTGCGCGGTCGACTAGAGAAGGGGCCGTCCTTTGTCACTCCTAGCCCAGTTGAAGATACTCGTGGTCGACGATACCACCACGAGCAGGATGCTCCTGCGCGATGCGCTCGAAACCATCGGCTTCCGCAACATCGCGGTCGCGGCCGACGGCGAGCAGGCAATGCAGCTGATGATGTCGCAGCCCTCGCACCTCATCATCTCCGACATGAACATGCCCAAGATGAACGGGCTGCAGCTCCTGCACGCCGTGCGCAGCTACAAGCCGACATCCAAGGTCCCGTTCATGATCCTCACCGGCAATGCCGACAAGAACGTGCTGATCGAAGGCCGCAAGCTCGGGCTCAACAACTATCTCAACAAGCCCTTCACCGCTCCGGATCTCAAGAAGGCCCTCGAGGCCATCGTGGGGAGGCTTCATTGATAGACAGCCGCCGCCCCGGGCGTATCCATGTCATCCAGGGTGAGTGTGCTGTAACGGACGAACCGGAGACGGTGCTGACGACGGTGCTGGGGTCGTGCGTGGCCGCCTGCATGCGCGATCCGGTCCTCAAGATCGGCGGCATGAACCATTTCCTCCTTCCCGGCGAGGGTGAACGGTCGCGTCTCAACGAGGCGGAGAGGTTCGGCGTCTATCTGATGGAACTGCTCGTCAACGGGCTCCTGAGGCGCGGCGCGCGGCGCGAGAATCTCGAAGCCAAGCTCTTCGGGGGTGCGCGCACCGTGCAGGGCTTCACCGACATCGGGGCGAAGAACATCGATTTCGCGCGACGTTTCCTGGAAAACGAAGGCATCGCCTACCACGGCGGCAGCGTCGGCGGAAACCAGGGGCGGCGGCGGAAGTCTGCTGTGGCAACCCCAGCGCCGCCAGCTGCCGATCCATCAGCCGTGCCATCAACCGCGCATGGCCCGTGCGCCGCCCATATTTGAGCCGTAGCGCCACAGTGCGCGCCACGGGCCCATAGGCAAGCGCGGCCGGCGCCCCGTCGAACGGCGGCGCGTCGGCCAGACAAGCGCCGCACTGGACGCGCTCGCCGGGCATCGCCGACGGCAGCGGCAGCGAGCAGGAAACGCAGCAGGGATCGCCCAGAAAATCGAGCGACGACCAGCA
>CATMOC010000577.1 GCA_950071955.1 uncultured Mesorhizobium sp.
GGCTCGACCCAGCGGCGCAGCATGGACGAGGCCCGCAGCGGATCGCCGGTGGGCGCCGCGTCCTCGATCTTCAAGTACTGCGCAACCGAGGGCAACAAGGACAAGCAGGAGCTGCGAATCGAAATTCTCGGCATGCAGGGCCCCCCGGCCGCCGGCGATCGCTTCGCGGTCGTGGAGAACGAGTCGAAAGCCCGCGAGATCTCCGAATATCGCCAGCGTCTCGCCCGCGAGAAGCAGGTGGCGAAGTCGGCCGGTTAGCGCGGCTCGCTCGAGCAGATGATGTCGCAGCTCCAGACCTCGGGGCTCAAGGAGTTCCCGCTGGTCATCAAGGGCGACGTGCAGGGCTCCGTCGAGGCGATCGTGGCCGCGCTCGACAAGCTCGGGACCGACGAGGTGCGCGCGCGCATCGTCCACTCGGGCGCCGGCGGCATCACCGAGAGCGACGTGTCGCTCGCCGAGACCTCGGGCGCGGCAATGATCGGCTTCAACGTTCGCGCCAACAAGCAGGCACGCGACGCGGCCGAGCACGCAGGGATCGAGATCCGCTACTACAACATCATCTACAACCTCGTGGATGACGTGAAGGCGGCGATGTCGGGCCTCCTGTCGCCGGAACGCCGCGAGACCTTCCTCGGCAACGCGGAGATTCTCGAGGTCTTCAACATCACCAAGACCGGCAAGGTCGCGGGCTGCCGCGTCACCGAAGGCAGGGTGGAGCGCGGCGCGGGCGTGCGCCTGATCCGCGACGACGTGGTCATCCACGAAGGCACGCTGAAGACGCTGAAGCGGTTCAAGGACGAGGTTCCCGAAGTGCCCGCCGGACAGGAGTGCGGCATGGCCTTCCAGAACTACGAGGACATCCGCGCCGGCGACATCATCGAGTGCTTCCGCGTCGAGATGGTGACGAGGACGCTGTAGGGCGTCCGGTCTGCCGCATGAGCGGGACGGCCGGTGCCGTCCCAAGCAACCACAAAGACGTGCGGCGCGGTTCGATTCCGCGCCGCATTCTTCGGGATATTTGAAACGATGCCACCTTCCGGTTCCGGCCCTTCCCAGCGCCAGCTTCGCGTCGGCGAGCAGGTTCGCCACGCGCTTTCCGACGTGCTCGCGCGCGGCGAGGTGATCGACGACGTGATTGCCAGCACCGTCATTTCCATCACCGAGGTCAGGATGTCGCCCGATCTCAAGATCGCGACGGCCTATGTCTCGCCGCTCGGCGTGCAGGACGGGCAGGCGGTGATCAAGGCCCTGGCGCAGAACGCGAAGTTCATCCGCGGCCGGGTCTCGCCGGCGCTGCGGCAGATGCGGTCGATGCCGGAGTTCCGCTTCCGGCTCGACACGAGCTACGACAACATGGCGAAGATAGACGAGCTTCTGCGCTCGCCCGAAGTGGCGCGAGACCTCGACAAGGAGGACGGCGACTGATGGCGCGGCGCGGCAAGAAGAAGGGCCGGCCGATCTCGGGCTGGGTGGTGTTCGACAAGCCCGTTGGCATGGGCTCTACCGAGGCCGTCTCCAAGATCAAGTGGCTGTTCAAGGCCGACAAGGCCGGACACGCGGGCACGCTCGATCCGCTGGCGTCGGGCATGCTGCCCATCGCGCTTGGCGAGGCGACCAAGACCGTGCCTTACGTCATGGACGGCGCGAAGGTCTACCGCTTCACGGTGACCTGGGGCGAGGAACGTCTGACCGACGATCTCGAGGGACCGGCGACGAAGACCTCGGACCAGCGTCCCGCGGAGGAAGAGATCCGGGCGCTGATGCCGAAGTACACCGGCCTGATCATGCAGGCTCCGCCGCAGTTCTCGGCCATCAAGATCGCCGGCGAGCGGGCCTACGACCTCGCCCGCGAGGGCGAAGTGCTGGACATCCCGGAGCGTGAGGTCGAGATCGGCCGGCTCGAACTGGTCGAGCGGCCGGACGAAAGCCGCACGGTGTTCGAGGTCGAATGCGGCAAGGGCACCTATGTCCGCTCGCTCGGGCGCGACATGGGCCGAGACCTCGGCTGCTACGGCCACATCTCGGAACTGCGGCGGATCGAGGTCGATCCGTTCACCCCGGAGGACCTCGTCACCCTTCCCGAACTCGAAGCGGCGGCCGCCGAAGCCGCGCCGCGCGGGGAAGCCGACGAGGACGGCCGCATCAACGATCCGCGCAGCGAGAAGGAGCGCTTTGCCCCGCTGGACGCCCTGCTGGTGGAGACTGGCGCGGCACTCGACTGCCTGCCGCAGATCGCGGTGTCGGACGACGCCGCGACCAAGATCCGGCTCGGCAACCCCGTCATCATTCGCGGCCGCGACGCGCCCGCCGAGGCCGACGAAGCCTGCGTGACCGCGCGCGGGCGGCTGGTGGCGATCGGCGCCGTCGAGGCCGGGATGTTCAAGCCGAAGCGCGTCTTCGTGCGTTAGGGTCCGATGAGGATCCACTCGCCGCGGACTTGCGAACGGCGGCGAATTGTCCCGTAGTGCGCGCATGGCGAAGAAGAAGAAGTCCAGACTGGTGTCCAGGCGCCGCGCGCCTGTCGGCTCTCCGCCGGGAACCCTGCTGCCGGACGAGGGGGCGTCGCCGACAAGCGTCCGGCTGACGATCATCGAGGACGACGCCTACGCCCACATCTGTCCGGCTCCGCCCCAAAGCTTCGCCGAACTCGCGCCCGAGATCACCTATTACGTCGCGGGCCTCGCCAAATGCCTCGGCGCGGGCCTTCGGCTCGCGTTTCTGGTCGCGCCGAGTGCCCGGTCGGCCCTCCCCCTCGGCGGCGCGCTGCGAGGCGGTGCGTTGGCCAATTTCTTTCCCAACAGTGTCATCCGCGGATTGTTGGC
>CATMOC010000578.1 GCA_950071955.1 uncultured Mesorhizobium sp.
GTCAGTTCGCCGCCCCGGCGGTCCCAGTCGAGCTCGGCTGTGTAGTCGATCGTCTCGTCGGCGCCCATGTCGGCCAGCCGGCGGCACTTGGCAGGGCTGCTGGAGAGATGGATGACACGCGCACCCATGAGCCTGGCGAATTGCAGCGCCATCACCGAAACCCCGCCGCTCCCCTGGAGCACCACCGTTTCGCCCGCGCGAAGCGGATGCGCGGCGGTCATGGCGTTCCAGGCGGTCAGCGCGGCGCAGGGCAGGGTCGCCGCTTCCTCGAACGTGAGATACGCGGGGAAGGGGATCGCGGCATGGGCGGGCAGCACGACATGCTCGGCGAGGACGCCGTCGACTGACCCACCGAGCCCGCGCGCCCGCGCCTGCGCCGAGATCGGGCCGGATATCCAGTCCGGATAGAACGCGCCTGCCACCCGGTCGCCGATGCGCAGACCCTTGACGCCTTCACCGATGGCCGCGATTTCGCCTGCTCCGTCCGAAAGCGGGATCAGCCGTTCCGTCGTCGCGCCATACATGTTGTCCAGCACCAGAAGGTCGCGGTAGTTCAGCGAGGCTGCCCGCATTCGCACGACAACCTCTCCGGCCCCCGGCTCGGGGCGAGGGAACTCCACGAAGTGGAGGGCGCCGTCCGCTGCCCGGGGGCTGATCTGGCAGGCTTTCATGTCACGCACCTAGGGTTTCAGGACGATCTTGCCGAAATGGGCGTTGGCGCGCATGTGTTCGTGCGCGGCGACCGCGTCGTCGAGTGAGAAGCTGCGGTCGATGGGAAGACCGATCCGCCCCGCGGAGACCTCGTCCCAGAGGTCTTCGCGCATCCGGCGTACGATCTCGCGCACTTCGGCGGCCGAGCGCGTCCGGAAGGTGACGCCGACGTAGTCGATGCGCCTTGCCGCGTGCAGGTCGAAGTCGAACTCCGCCGATGCACCGCCGAGTCGGCCGACGTTGACGATCCTCCCGAGCACCGTGGTGGCCTTCAGGCTGTCATTGATGCCCGGCCCGGACACCATGTCGACCACGGCATCGACGCCCGTGCCGCCCGTTGCCGCGACGAGGTCGTCCACCCAGCCGGGTTGCGCCGGATCGAAAACGTGCGTGGCTCCGAAACGGGCGAGGGACGAGCGCCGCTGCGCGTTCCCGGAGGTGCCGGCGACGAGACGTGCGCCACGCAATCGTGCGATCTGCATGGCCATCAGGCCGACCGCTGAACTGGCGCCCTGGACCAGAAGCGCCCCGCCATTTTCGAGCCGTCCGTGCGTGACCACGGCGTCGTGCGCGGTCATGAGGACGAGCGGCAGGACGGCCGCCTGGTCCATCGAGAGCGCCGTGCCATCGAGCTTCAGCGTCCGCCCCGCATCGGCAACGGCATACTCCGCATAGCCGCCGGTTCCCGAACACATGACCTTGTCGCCCGGCCGAAAGCCTTCGACCGCGCTTCCGGTCTCGACGATCTCGCCGGCCCACTCCATCCCGATCGGCTTGCCGAACGAACCGGCCGTCGCGACGCCGGCGCCCTTCGCGGCATTCAGGTCGGCGCGGTTCATGCCGGCTGCCGCCACGCGCACGAGGACCTGCTCCGCGGATGGGCTTGGGCGTCGCGCCTCGCCGACGGCGAGGCCGGTCGGGGAAGCGAAACCCGCTCTCATCATCTCGGTCATGACCGGCGTCCCATCAGTGCATCAACAGGCCGCCGTTGACGTCTATCGTTGCGCCGGTGACGAAACCGGCGCCGACGGACGCGAGGAACGAAGCGGCTTCGGCGATCTCGTCGGGGGTGCCGATGCGCCGCAGCGGGACCGCATCGAGCATCGTGTAGGACCCGCTGGTGGAGGACTGCGCCAGCATCGGCGTGTCGATCGGGCCGGGCGCGATGGCATTCACGGTGACGCCGAATGGCCCCAGGTCGCGGGCTGCCGTACGCGTCAGGCCCAGCACGGCCGCCTTCGAGGCGGAATAGGCCGTGCCCGACTGCAGCCCCCCAGCCTCTCCCGCGAGCGAGGACACAGTGATGACGCGGCCGTGCTCGACCGGAACCTTGCGGCGGCGCCGGGACATTTCCCGCACGCACAGAAACGTGCCGCGCGCATTGATCGCCATGACCTTGTCCCAGTCCTCGACCGTTGAATCCGCGAGCGTGATGCCGACCGCGAAGCCGCCGGCGCCGATCGTTCCGGCGAAATGCGCCAGCACCGATACCGGCCCCATCTCCCGCTCCACCTTGTCGAACGCAGCGATCACCGCGTCTTCCTTCGACACGTCGAGCGCGATGCCGCGATGGCCCTCGCCGTCCAGTCCGGTGGCTGCCTTCTCGGCGGCGGCGCCATCGATGTCGGCGACCGCCACGGTCATGCCGTCCCTGGCGAAACGCTTCGCCGTCGCAAGACCGAGCCCCCCGGCCCCGCCGGTGATGAGTGCGATACGCATCGGATTCTTCTCCCTCGAATGGATGGCGGTCGTCCCGTCAGGGCGCCGGATTTGCCTTTTCCCAAGCCTCGATCATGGCCTCGCTTATGAACACGGACGACGTCTGGCCGCCGTCGACGGCGATCACCTGCCCGGTGACGAACCTGGCATCGTCGCTCGCGAGGAACGCGACGGTTGCCGCCACGTCCTCCGGCTCGCCGACATGTCCGAGCGGCATCGTCTCGACGATCGTAGCGCGGAAGCGGGGAGCGTCGCGGCGGCCCGCGGTCTGCGGCGTCGCGATGATGCCGGGAGCGACGGCGTTCACCCGGATGCCATCGGGCCCGTATTCCGCCGCCATGTGGCGGGTCAGCCCGACGACGCCGGCCTTCGCGGCCGAATACGCGGCC
>CATMOC010000579.1 GCA_950071955.1 uncultured Mesorhizobium sp.
GGGGGAGATGCCCGACAGGGCAGAGGGGGGCGCCTCGCGAGATGCTTTCGCAGCAAGCGCTCCGAAAGCCGCGCCCAGCCTACTCCGGAAACACGATCGTCCGCATGCCGTTCAATAGGACCCGGTCCTCCAGATGCGCGCGCACCGCACGCGCAAGCACGCGCCGCTCGATGTCGCGGCCCTTGCGTACGAACTCGGCGGCGCTGTCGCGATGGCTGACGCGTTCGGTGTCCTGCTCGATGATCGGCCCCTCGTCGAGATCGCTGGTGACGTAGTGCGCGGTTGCGCCGATGAGCTTCACGCCGCGCTCGTAGGCCTGGTGGTAGGGCTTGGCACCCTTGAAGCCGGGCAGGAAGGAATGGTGGATGTTGATGCAGCGGCCCGAAAGACGTGATGACATCTCCTCCGAGAGGATCTGCATGTAGCGGGCGAGTACAACGAGATCGACCTTCTCGTCCGCGATGAGCCGCGACAGCTTCTCCTCCTGCTGGGCCTTGGTCGCCTTCGTCACCGGCAGGTGGTGGAAGGGGATGTCGCCGAAGGAGAGGTTCGGATAGGTCTCGCGCGGATAATTCGACACGATGCCGGCGACGTCCATGTTGAGCTCGCCCATCCGCCAGCGGTAGAGGATGTCCGCCAGGCAGTGGTCGAACCGCGAGGCCATCAGGAGCACGCGGCGCCGCGCGTTCTGGGCCCGCAGCGACCATGTCATGCCGAAGCGCTCCATGATCGGCGAGAGCAGGCCGCGTACCTGGTCGTCCGTCAGCGGCGCTTCGGCGGCGCCGAAGACCACGCGCGAGAAGAACTGCCCGCTGTCGGGATCGTCGAACTGCTGCAGGTCGGCGATGTTACCTCCCGCTTCGAAGATGACCTTCGACACCGCGGCGACGATGCCGGGGCGGTTTGCGCAGTAGGCGGTGAGAACGAAGGAATTTTCGGTCAAGTCTGTCTCCAGTTCCGGTGTGGGAGCGGGGGGGGGGGGAAGGACGGATCGCTCCGCCGGCGCCGTTGCGGATCAGGTCCCGATTGCAGGCCCGAAGCGGTCGAGAACGAAAGCCAGCACGGCCGCGGTCGTGACGAGGCATAACACGGTCGCGATGATGAGGGCGGCGGCCGCGGTGTTTTCCATTCCGGCCCGGCGGGCGAAGATCGGATAGATCGTCAGCATCGAGACGCTGGAAAACAGGATGCCCGTGGCGGCGAGTTCAGGCGGCACGCCGGGGACCAGCAGGAACGCGCCTGTCACCGCCAGCGGATGCAGGACGAGCTTGCCGAGCACGATCGGCGCGATCTCCATACCGAGATCGCCGCGCCGCAGCGCCGCGATCGTGCCCCCGACGACGAACAGCGCGACCGGCGCGGACGCCTGGCCGAGCAGATCGATGCTCGAGGCCAGCGGAACGGGAAACCGCACCCCGAGGACGGACAGGACCGCGCCGGCGATGATCGCGATGACAAACGGCATGCGCAGGAGCCGCATTGCCGTTTCGCCCAGCATCCGGCGCAGCGAAGCGCCGTTGCTCGTCCCCATTTCCGCCAGGGCCAGCCCGAGCGGGATGATCAGCATGTTCTCGACGATCATCGTCATCGGCATGGCGATCGTGGCCGGCGCGCCGAGCACCAGCGCCGCGATGGGGAATCCGATGAAGCCGGTGTTCGATCCCGCCGCGCCCAGCGCTCCCATTCCGGCACGTTCCAGCGGCCGTCCGAGCCCGAAGCGGATGAACAGGAACACGGCGGCGAAGGCTGCGAGCGAACCGAGCGCATAGGCGGCGAGATAGCCCGGGCTGATCGAGTGGCCCAGATCCTGGTGCGCCAGCGCCGACAGGATCACCGCCGGCAGCGCGAAGTTGATGACGAACCCGCCCAGCCCCTCGATCTGCGCCTGCGAGGCCAGGCCGCTGCGCACCGCCACGAGGCCCAGCCCGATCAGGAACAGGATCGGGAACATCAGCGAGAAGATCTGGAGCATGCGGGCGGATTCGTCTCCTTGACCGGTGGAAATCCGGCGGGGAATTGTCGCGGCGGAACGCCGGGGGAAATATGGAAAGGGGAGGCGTCGGCCTCCCCTTTCCCTGTCTCTGCGACCGTCTCAGGCCGGCTGCCGGCTGCGCCAGCTGTCGGCGTAGGATTCGCGGGCGTCGCGCGAATAGGGCACCGGCGAGACCTTCACCCGGATGTCCATCTGGGTCGACGGCTCGACCGTGGTCTTGTCCGTGCCGCCGTTCGGCTCGCCCCACACCAGCGTCAGCACCTCGCCTTCCTTGATGTCGGGGTTGACGATGCCGAGCGAGAGCATGCGGCGCTCGTTGTAGGAGTAGCCGCCGAACATCGAGCCGCCGACCATCTTGCCGTCCTTCATGATCATGTCGAAGGAGGTCGAGGCGTAGTTCGACAGCGGCCAGTCCATGTACTTCACGTTCGGCCCCTCGCGGTCGAACATGGTGGCGAAGGCCTTCACCACGTCCTCGGGGTTCCACTCGAAAGTCACCTTGCGGCGATGCGGCTTGTCCGCGATCTTCTCCAGCGCCTCGCGGCCGATGAAGTCGTGGTCGAACTTCACGTAGATGCCGTAGCCGAGCTCATAGGGCGTCAGGTAGTAGTCCTCGATGTTGTCGGACACATAGGAGCCGCCGATCGCGCCGGTCGCCTCGTAGGAATTGGCCGGCAGCCACTCGCGATAACCCTTGATGCTCTCGCCCGTGTAGATCGCCGGCAGCGGCGAGGGGATCCAGCCGGATTCCAGCGTGTTGGTGGCATAGGCGCGGCTGCCGACCGCCACCAGCCCGTGACCCTCGCCGGCCTCCATGATCGC
>CATMOC010000580.1 GCA_950071955.1 uncultured Mesorhizobium sp.
TTTTCCGGCACCCGCCGCGACCTGCCGGTGATGATCGTGGGTGGCGAGAAGGACCCGGCGACCGACGGCGGCAAGGCGACGAAGGACCTCGCCAGGCGGATGGAGGCGATGGGTTTTTCGAATCTGACTTCAACGGTTTACGCGGGGACGCGGCATGAAAGCCTGAACGAGGTTAACCGCGAGGAGGTAATTGGGGATTTCGTCGCGTGGGTGGAAGGCACCGCATTGGTTGGCGAATGACCGGTACCCGTGTCATATATGGCCGATCGGATGGCCATATGGAGAACCACCCATGCCGACGGTCGAGCTGGCAGAAGCAGAATCCCGTTTGAGCAGCATTCTCGACCGCGTCGAAGCCGGTGAGACCTTCGTCATCACCAGGCAGGGGCGCGCCGTAGCACGGGTATCGGCAGCGGAGACGCACATTTCGGACGCGAAGGGCACCAAAAAGCCAGTTCCCTTCGAGGAACTCGCCACGTTCCGGCAGAGTATGCCACGGCTAACGGAGCCGAGCGCCGATATCATTCGCGCCCTCCGCGACGAAGAGCTTTGATGGCGGTTGCCCTCCTACGTATGGCGGCGTGACAGTCGCCCGCCGCATCTGCTAGGCACGCGGCATCGTTCGCCTGGAGCCGCTCACTCCCATGTCCCCGCCTCCCCTTTCCGGCATCCGCGTCATCGAGCTTGCGCGCATCCTCGCGGGTCCGTGGGCCGGGCAGCTGCTGGCCGATCTCGGCGCCGACGTCATCAAGGTGGAAAACCCCGACGGCGGGGACGACACGCGCAAATGGGGCCCGCCTTTCGTTACTGGGCAGGACGGGGAGAACCTTTCGGCCGCCTACTATCACTCCACGAACCGCGGCAAGCGTTCGGTCGCCCTCGATTTTTCGAAGCCGGACGGCGCCGAGACGCTGAAGAAGCTGATAGCGACGGCGGACGTGCTGATCGAGAACTTCAAGCTGGGCGGCCTGAAGAAATACGGGCTCGACTACGACAGCCTGAAGGCGATCAACCCGCGGCTGGTCTACTGCTCCATCACCGGCTTCGGCCAGACAGGTCCCTATGCGCCGCGCGCCGGCTACGATTTCATCATCCAGGGCATGTCCGGCATGATGTCGATCACCGGCGCACCGGGCGGCGAGCCGCAGAAGGCCGGCGTCGCCATCTCCGACATCTTCACCGGCCTCTATTCGGTGATCGCCATCCAGGCGGCGCTGCGGCATGCGGAGAGGACCGGCGAGGGCCAGTTCATCGACATGGCGCTGTTCGACACGCAGATCTCGGTGCTCGGCAACCAGAACCTCAACTATCTCGTCTCAGGCGTCGCGCCGGTGCAGATGGGCAACGCCCACATGAACATCGCGCCCTACGAGGTGCTGCCGGTGAAGGACGGGCACATCATCCTTGCGGCCGGCAATGACGGCCAGTTCCAGCGCTTCTGCAAGGTCGTCGGCCGCGAGGACCTCTCCGCCGATCCTGATTTTGCCACGAACCCGGCGCGGGTCGCCAACCGCGTGCGCCTGCGCCAGCACCTGGAAGCGATCCTGGCGGAATGGGAGCGCGAGCCGCTGCTGGCGAAGCTGGAGGCGGCAAGCGTGCCGGCGAGCCCGATCAACACCATCGCGCAGATGTTTTCCGACCCGCAGACGATCGCGCGCGGCATGCGCATGGACCTGGACGACCGTCACGGCAACAGCCTGCCTTCAGTGCGCGCGCCCATGCTGATGTCGGCCACGCCGCTCGCCTACGAGCGCCCCTCGCCCCGCCTCGGCGAGCACACGAGCGAGATACTCGCCGAACTGGAGAAGAAGAACGCATGAAGACCGGCGGACAACTGATCGTCGAGGCGCTCGAGGCGAACGGCGTCGAGCGCATCTACTCGGTGCCGGGCGAGAGCTATCTCGCTGTGCTTGACGCGCTGCACGATTCGAAGATCCGCAACATCGTCTGCCGGCAGGAAGGCGGTGCGGCCATGATGGCCGACTGCGAGGGCCGGCTGACAGGTCGCCCCGGCATCTGCTTCGTCACGCGCGGCCCGGGCGCCACCAACGCGTCCGCCGGCGTGCACATCGCACGGCAGGATTCCAACCCGATGATCCTCTTCGTCGGCCAGGTCGCGCGCGGCAACCGGGAACGCGAGGCGTTCCAGGAGGTCGACTATCGCGCCTTCTACGGCTCGATCGCCAAATGGGTGGTCGAGATCGACGATGCCGCGCGCATTCCAGAACTGGTCACCCGCGCCTTCGCGACCGCGACCTCCGGCCGCCCCGGCCCGGTGGTCGTCGCCCTGCCGGAGGACATGCTGAGAGATACGGTCGAGGCGCCGTCCGCCCTGCCCTTCACGCCGGTGGAGACCTGGCCGGGTCCCGCCGAGATGGCCGAGGTGGAACGCCTGCTCGGCAAGGCGAAGCGTCCCTTCGTCATCCTCGGAGGCACGCGCTGGACCGAGAGCGCCGTCAAGGCCATGTGCGGCGCACTGGAACGCTGGGCGCTGCCGGTCGGCTGTTCCTTCCGCCGGCAGGCGCTGTGCGACCAGCTTCATTCCTCCTACGCGGGAGACGTGGGCATCGGGGTCAACCCGAAGCTCGGCCGCTACATCAAATTCGTCTCCAGCTCGGTGATGACGGGCTTCGTCAATTCGCTGGCGATCCTGATCTTCATGGCCCAGCTGCCCGAGCTGATCGGCATGGGATGGCAGACCTACGCCATGGTCGCCGCAGGGTTGGGGATCATCTACCTCTTCCCCCGCCTGACCCGGGTCGTCCCCTCGCCGCTCGTGGCCATCGTGCTGCTCTCAGGCCTGGCCATCTATCTG
>CATMOC010000581.1 GCA_950071955.1 uncultured Mesorhizobium sp.
GCAGCCATCTTCTTGTTGGCCATTGAATCGCGGAGCACCGCAAACGCCTCCATTGACGGCTTGTCTGCCGGGACGAGGTAATAGGGCTTTTCCAGGTAGCGGGTATCGATATCGGCCAGAGGGACAAAGTCGTCGACGTCGAGCGTATGCTCCGATGTCAGCTTGAGAGCCTTGATCTCCTCCGGCTTGACCTCGATGAAGTCATCCTTGTCGGTCTCCCAACCCTTGATCTGCTCCTCCGAAGAAACCTCTTCGTTGGTCTCTTCATCCACATAGATGCTGCGCACCCGGTTCCCGGTCTTGCGATTGAGAACGTTGAAACGAATCTTTTCTGCCTCGGTGACGACCCCGATGATCTTCACGCCGCAGGAAACCGCTCCGACCCGAAGAAATCCCTTCCACGCGGCACGCGGTGCAGAAGCCATGACGTCATACTCCTCGAAGGTGGAGTGATCTGAACGACGAATGGTGCGAAACGTTCCGTTCCGGTCGGAACGGCCATGCAGGAACATGGCTCGTGAATCGAAAGGCTCGGTTGCCGATCCCCTGCTGCCTCCGGTGGTCGTAGCGGTCACATTCGTGCCGCGGCCGGCTTCGAGAGGCCGCCAGCGCCTCGTCGGAGCCTTCGCTCGACGGTTCGGCGAAGATCAGATCGAGGCCGATGGCCTTCGCTCCCGCTTGGCGCAGCGCATCGACAAGTTGCCCGTGCAGCGCCCGCGGCCAGGGCCATTGCAGGCCGACTTCTGCAAAAGAGGGCTCGTCGATGGCGACGACGATGGGTCCATCCGCAGGCAGCGCAGGCGGCATGACGGTGGAGAAATAGTCGAACAGGCGCGCTTCGAATAGACGCCAGGGCGAGGTCAGCGAAAGCAGGGTGACCGTGGCGAAGGCAAGTGCGGCGGTAATCGCGACCGCGCGACGCCTGCTGTCCGGCGAAGGAGCGCGCATCTCCCGTTCCGGTCTGGGCCTCCGGGGAGGCGCCATCTGCGGCATCAGAATCGGACCTTGAAAGTTCCCACGAAGGATCGGCCCCAGCCCGGCGTGCTCGTCGCCACGTCGAACTTTTCGTCGAACAGGTTGTAGCCTGCCAACTCCAGGGCGAAGCGCTTGTCGAGCGGCTCCCACGTCAGCGCCGCGTCGGCCGTCCAGTAGTCGTCCAGGAGCGTGCCGGAGGCGTCGCCGACCCGCTCGCCGATGTAAGTCGCCGAAAGAGTCACCTTGAGGTTGGACGGATGCACGAAGGTGATACCGGCGCGGCCCGAGAGTTCCGGAACGAAGGGCAGGGCGCTGCCGAAGGTCGCGCCGGGCGTCCGGTTCTCGCTGTCGCTCCAGGCGACTGTGCCGAACAGGCCGAACCCGTGGCCGAGGTGCAGGTTGGCGGTGGCGCTGATCCGGTCGATGCGGCCGTCCTCGAACCCGTCTCCCGCCCCGATCGGCGAGAGAGAGCCGGGAACCGGGATCGAGAGGCCGTAGAGTTCCTGATGCTGGTAGTCGACCGAGGTGAAGAACCGGTGGGTCCACTCGGCGTCCCAGCGCGCGGCGAAGGTGTCGACGTAGCCGCCGACGTCGAGCGGCGCGGCGTTCGGTTGCAGTCCGAGAACGGCTACGGGCGCCAGGGTGGTGCTTGTCAGTGCCTCGCTCTCGCGGCCGTAGGTGACGCGCAGCCACTGGCCATGCGCGGGTGCCCAGGCGACGCCGAGGCGCGGTTCCAGCCGCTCGACGTCCAACAGGCCGCCGAACCAGGTCCCGAACAGCGCCGCCTCCGCCTTCAGGTCGGGTCCGAACTCGTAGACGGCATCGACATAGGCGCGGCCGAAACCGACGTCGTAGGCCTGGCTCAGGGTCGTCTCTTCGTCGGGTGGGTTCTCGTAGAGCGTCTCCGTGCGGGAGACCCCGATCGTGCCTCCCTCGACGCCGTAGCGCAGGGTAAGATCGCCGAGCCCCAGCGAATGGCTGAGCGCCCCGACATGCGTGCGCTGGCGCGCCGACACGTCGTAGTCGCGCAGGCCGATCGGCACCGGTACTCCGCCGAAGTCGACGAAGCTGAGAATTTGCTCGCTGCTCGTCTGCTTCACGTCCGAGGCGAAATAGGCGGCGTTCATCACGTTTCGGTAAGCGAAGGTGTGGCTCCATCCGACGCCGCCCTCGATGCCTTCCGAACCAATGGAGCGGTCGTAGAGGATCCCGTCGAATCCGTAGACCCTTGGATCGAGCAAGGTGATGGCGTTCGAGAGCCTGTCTTCGGGCCGCGAGACGTTCAGGTAGGTGACGACGCGATCGTCGAGCGTCGGGCGCACGGTCGCGTAGCCCAGACCCGAGACGATTTCCGTGCCGAGTTCGAAGCCGACATAGGGAATGTCGCCGCCCGGCTCCGTCCGCTCGCGAAACTCGTCGGTCTCGCGCGCGTCGAACTCGGCATAGATGCTCCACGGCACCGGCGTCGTGGAAAATCCCTGTATCTCGGCCTTGCCGATCCAGCCGGTGTCGTCACCAATGTCGGTGAAGCCGGCACCGACGGCGCCTTCGAAGAAAGGCCGACGAAAAAGATTGGCCGAGCGCGATCGCCCCGAGAGCATCTCGGGCGACATCAGCAGCCCCTGGAACAGATCAGACCAAGCGACAGCCACAAATCCGCCCGACAACGTATAGATCACTACGATGGCGAAACCAAAGATCGCGCCAGCGAAGTAGTTCCATCCCAGAAAATTTTCGAATGCTGTTCCCGTCGCGTCGATCTGGGCACTCACGTAAATCGTTACAAACAGCGACAATGCGACGGCGGCGGTGAGTCTCAGGATAAGTGTGGCTCATGGA
>CATMOC010000582.1 GCA_950071955.1 uncultured Mesorhizobium sp.
CTTCCAGGTGTCGAACCTTTTCGGTGGGCTGACGGTGCTTGAGAACGTCTACCTCGCAGTCAGCGAACGGGCCGGCGCCAGCTTCCGGCTTTGGCGTCCGGCATACCGGAATACCGACCTGATCGGCCGGGCGCATGAGATCCTGGAGCAACTCGGCCTCGGCGACGTGGCCCGGACGCGGGTCGACCAGCTGGCCTACGGTCAGCAGAGGCTTCTCGAGATAGCCATCGCCCTCGCGCTCAGACCCAAGGTCCTGCTTCTCGACGAACCGACCGCGGGAATTCCATCGACCGAGGCCGGCATACTCCTCGACGCACTGGACCGCCTTCCTCCGGAGATCGCGATACTCCTGATCGAGCACGACATGCAGGTGGTCCGCCGCTTTGCCTCGACGGTTACCGTTCTGGTTGAAGGGAAGATATTGATGACCGGTAGCCCGATCGAAGTGATGAGCTCCGAGGAGGTTAGGTCGGTCTATCTGGGCAAGGCGGGGCAGACGCGTTTTGCGTCCGAGGTGGCACATGCTTGAGGCCGAACGTCTCACGGGCGGTTGGGGTCCCACGATCGTCGTGGAGAACGTGGACCTGAACGTCGGCGATGCCGAGTGCCTGGCGATCGTCGGGCGCAACGGCGTCGGCAAGACGACGCTCCTCGAAATCGTTGCCGGGAGGACCAGTGCGAAATCGGGTCGCCTGCGTCTCGACGGGCAGGATCTGGTGCCGCTGTCGATCTATCAGCGTGCGCGTGCGGGGCTCGGCTATGTTCCCCAAAACCGCGAGGTGTTTCCGACGCTGACCGTCCGCGAGCATCTGTCAATTGCATCGCGGCCGGGTCGCTGGACGCGCGAGAAGGTCCTGGAGCTGCTGCCCCGGCTCGGCCAGCGCCTCGACAACCTCGGATCGCAACTCTCCGGCGGGGAACAGCAGATGCTGGCGATCGCGCGGGCATTGCTCGGCAATCCCCGGCTGATCCTGATGGACGAGCCATCGGAAGGCCTTGCGCCGGTCGTGGTCGAACATCTCATTTCCGTGCTTCGGGAAATCATCGCGGACGGGTCCCTGTCGATGATCCTCGTCGAGCAGCGGATCGACCTCGCCCTGGAGCTGTCGGACCGTTTCATCATCATGGACCGCGGGCAGATCACCTATCAGGCCAACAGCGCCGACTTCGACCTTCAGGCCGGTCGCCTGCCGGAACTCATGGGCCTCACACATTAGCAAAGCGGAAAGCACAAGGTACGACATGGCGTTCATCCATCCGAAACTGCGTCCCCTCATCAAGGCCGCAATAGGCCAACCGACGATCGCCGGGCTCGCCCCGTCGGACGTTCGGGCCAAGTCCGAGGAGAGGGCACGCGCCCGACCCAAGGGGCCGGACATCGACAGGGTGTGGGACCGCACCGTGACCGCCGAGGATGGACACGAGGTCCCCGTGCGCATCTATTGTCCGGCGTCCGCGCAAGGGGTCGTCGTCGCCATGCATGGGGGCGGCTGGATCGCGGGCAGCATCGATACCTTCGACGACGTGTCCCGACATATCGCCAACGATTCAGGGCAGGCCGTGGTCAATGTCGGTTACAGGCTCGCCCCGGAGAACCCGTTTCCCGCCGGCCTGAACGACGTGCTGGCCGTGCTGCGCTGGGTGGCCCGCCATGGCAAGGATGAAGGGTTGCCGGGCGACAGGCTGATGCTTCTGGGCGACTCCGCCGGCGCCAACCTCGCAGCCGCGGCGGCGCTGACCGCCAGGGAAGCGGCGGAGCCGGACATCCTCCTGCAGGTGCTCGTCTATCCCGGTCTCGATGCGCGGATGGAAAGCAAGACGCACGAACTCTATCGGGAGGGCTACATGCTGACCCGCAACGACGTCGCCCACACCTTCCGGACCTATGGCGTCGGCCAGACCGCCGATGCGGACGACTGGCGCGTTTCACCCCTGCGTGCGGATGACGTGTCAGGCGCGGCGCCCGCCCTGCTGATCTCGGCGGAATGCGACCCGCTCTGCGGTGACGCGATCGCCTATACGCAAAAGCTGCTGGAAGCAGGCGTCCCGGCGACACACGTCACCTATTCCGGCGTCACCCACCTGTTCTTCGGCATGCGGGCAAGCCTCGAGGCGAGCAAGATGGCGCAGTTGCAGGCTGCGGCCGCGATACGCGACGCGGCGCGGAATCCGCTTCCGCAATGATTGTGAGGCTTCGGAAAATTCCATATCAATGCAGCGGATTTGGGAAACTGTGGATGCATCGTGGCTCAGAAGAATAGCGAAAGCGGTATCATCTTCGACGACATGCGGGCGTTCGCGGAACTCTGGGCCCGCGAACTGCCGAACTCCGATCCCGAGTTGTTCGGGCTCATCGGGTCGATACTTCGTCTGGCGTCACTGCTGGAGAACGAGTTCAGAAGCTACACGCAGGCGACCTTCGACATGGGCACCGGCGACATGCGCATTCTTCTTGCCCTCCGTCGCGCCGGCGCACCCTTTGCCATGCGGCCCACGGATCTCTTTCAATCGCTCCTGATTACCTCCGGCGCGGTCACCAAGCAGGTGGAGCGGCTGACGAGGCGCGGCCTTGTCGATCGCATCCCCGACGCGACCAGGAAGCGCAGCTGGCAGATCCACCTGACCGAGAAGGGAAAGGAAGTGACGGACGTGGCCCTGGAAGCGATCAGTTCCCGCTTCGACATCGCCGCAGCGTTTCATCGGATTCCGCTTTCGGAGCGCAGGGCCGGCAACGAGTTCCTGGTCAAGATGATAGAAGGCTACAGCACGTCCCCAAGCAAGGCGGCAGGATGAGGCTC
>CATMOC010000583.1 GCA_950071955.1 uncultured Mesorhizobium sp.
GCCTTCGGCGACCAGTACCGCGCCACCGACTTCCGCTTTCCCGGCAAGGGCAAGCTGACCATCAAGTTCGTCGGCGAGGATGGCCAGACGATCGAGCATGAGGTCTTCGACGCACCGGGTTCGGGCGTCGCCATGGCGATGTACAATCTCGACGATTCGATCCGCGACTTTGCCCGCGCCTCGCTGAACTACGGTCTGCTGCGCGGCTGGCCCGTCTACCTGTCGACCAAGAACACCATCCTCAAGGCCTATGACGGCCGCTTCAAGGACATCTTCCAGGAGATCTACGAGAAGGAATTCGCGGCCGATTTCAAGGCGAAGAAGATCACCTACGAGCACCGCCTGATCGACGACATGGTGGCGGCGAGCCTGAAATGGTCAGGCGGCTACATCTGGGCCTGCAAGAACTACGACGGCGACGTGCAGTCCGACACGGTGGCGCAGGGCTTCGGCTCGCTCGGCCTGATGACCTCGGTCCTGATGACGCCCGACGGCAAGACGGTCGAGGCCGAGGCCGCGCACGGCACGGTGACCCGCCACTATCGCCAGCACCAGAGGGGCGAAGAGACCTCCACCAACCCGATCGCTTCGATCTTCGCCTGGACGCGCGGGCTTGCCCATCGCGCCAAGCTCGACGACAACGCAGCGCTCGCGACCTTCGCCGAGACACTGGAGAAGGTCTGCATCCAGACCGTGGAATCGGGTTTCATGACCAAGGACCTGGCGCTGCTGATCGGGCCGGACCAGCCCTGGCTGTCGACCACCGGATTCCTCGACAAGATCGACGAGAACCTTCAGACGGCGATGGCCTGAGGCGATGGCGGCGGAGAGGCCACGCCTCTTCGGCGCCGCCTACAGCGTCTACGTGCGCATCGCGCGGCTGGCGCTGATCGAGAAGGGCGTCGACCATGAGCTCGTGCCGGTCGACATCTTCTCGCCCGAAGGCGTTCCGGAGTGGTATCGGGAGCGCCACCCCTTCGGCAAGATCCCGGCTTTCGAGCACGACGGCTTCCGCCTGTTCGAGACCGCCGCGATTACCCGCTATGTCGACGAGGCATTTCCCGGCCCCGCGCTGCAGCCGGCGGACGTACGCGAACGCGCGATGATGACCCAGATCGTCAGTCTGCTCGACGCCTACGCCTACCGTACGCTGGTCTGGGACATCTATGTGGAAACCGTGTCGAAACCCCGCGACGGGGGCGCGACCGACGCCGCGAGAGTGGCCGCCGCCCTGCCCCGCGCCCGAATTTGCCTCGAGACGCTGGAAGGTCTCGAGCGACCGGGTCCGTGGCTTCTCGGCGAGCAACTCACGCTGGCGGATCTGCACGCGGCGCCCATGTTCGCGTATTTCGTCCAGGCAACCGAAGGCCGTGACATGCTCGCGACGTGCCCAGGGCTGCGCTCTTGGTGGGAAGGTATCCGGTCGCGCGACAGCTTTATGAAGACGAACGAAGGAGATTGAGCGACGCCCGCCCGCTCTACCTCTGTACCGCCCTGATACTTTATTATTTAGTGATATCTAGAATAACATCGAACCGATGTTGATGGATAACCATCAATCACAATAGTCACCCCTCCCGCGCCGCTAATATTTCTGCTTCACACCATGATTCGGAACGGATAAATGTTCCGTGGGGATTCTTGCGGGGAAGCAAACATGCAGAAGAAACTTGCGGCCGAGTTCCTCGGCACTTTCTGGCTCGTCTTTGGGGGATGCGGGAGCGCGGTGCTTGCCGCGGCGTTTCCGGAGGTGGGAATCGGCCTGCTCGGGGTCTCCCTCGCCTTCGGCCTCACCGTCTTGACCATGGCCTATGCGGTCGGCGCCATATCCGGCGGGCATTTCAACCCGGCCGTATCGGTCGGGATGGTCGTCGCGGGGCGGATGCCGGCGGGGGATCTCGCAGGCTACGTCATCACGCAGGTGGTGGCCGCAGCCACCGCAGGCCTTCTGCTCTATGTGATTGCTTCGGGGAAAGCGGACTTCGCGGCCGGCGGCTTCGCCTCGAACGGCTATGGAGCGCTTTCGCCCGGCGGCTATTCGCTCCTTGCCGCCCTTCTCATGGAAGTGGTGATGACGGCCTTCTTCCTGTTCATCATTCTGGCGGTCACCACGCCCGGCGCGCCGGCGGGGTTTGCTCCGATCTCGATCGGGCTGACGCTCGCGCTGATCCACCTCGTGTCGATTCCGGTGACCAACACCTCCGTCAACCCGGCTCGCTCGACGGGCGTGGCCCTGTTCGCGGAGACCGCCGCCCTCGGACAGCTCTGGCTGTTCTGGGTCGCGCCGATCGCCGGCGCGGCATTGGGTGCGCTGGTGTGGAAGGGACTTTTCGAGAGCCGCGCAGACCCTGCCGGCATCGTGCCCGCCGAATAGGAAAACGGTTCCCGCCAGGCGGCCGGCCTTCCAGGTCGCGCCGCCGTTCGGCACGCACAAGGCAGGTTGGAGGCGCAAGGGGCGTCGCGACGATCCCGTCGCGGCGATGTCGCGCGTGCGCCGCGACGTTGAAATCGCCAGGGTTCCGTTCTATCGCCGTGGCGACACGCGACCAGCCCGAAGCCCGCGAGCAAGGCCCACCGATGAACGACCTCTCGATTTCCCTCCTCACCATATGCGGGCTCGACGAAATCGAGCGCCACGGCTCGCGCGGCGTCACCCACGTGCTGTCGATCCTCGATCCGAACTGGCCCGAGCCGATCATCTTGGGCCGTCACGCCTTCGGCGACCAGTACCGCGCCACCGACTTCCGCTTTCCCGGCAAGGGCAAGCTGACCATCAAGTTCGTCGGCGA
>CATMOC010000584.1 GCA_950071955.1 uncultured Mesorhizobium sp.
CCTTTGAGTATCTCGGCCGCCGCGCGCAGATCCTCGATCCGGCCGTTGGTACAGGAACCGATGAAGACCGTGTCGATGGCGATCTCGTTGAGCGGCGTGCCCGCCGACAGTCCCATGTAGTCGAGCGCGCGCTTGGCCGCGTCGACCTTGCCGCCCTTGAAGCTGTCGGGCGCGGGCACGCTCGCGGTGATCGGCAGCACGTCCTCGGGCGAGGTGCCCCAGGTCACGACGGGTGCGATGTCCTCGCCCTTGATCGTGACGACCTTGTCCCACTGCGCGTCATCGTCGGAATAGAGCGTCTTCCACCAGTCCATCGCCGCTTCCCACTGCGCGCCTTTCGGCGCGTGGGGCCGGCCCTTCACGTACTCGAAAGTCTTTTCGTCCGGCGCGATCAGGCCCGCGCGCGCGCCGCCTTCGATCGCCATGTTGCAGACGGTCATGCGGCCTTCCATCGACAGGTCGCGGATCGCTTCGCCGCAATATTCGATGACATAGCCGGTGCCGCCCGCGGTGCCGGTGGCGCCGATGACGGAAAGGGTGATGTCCTTGGCCGTGACGCCGGGGCGCAGCTTGCCGGTGATCTCGACCTTCATGTTCTTGGATTTCTTCTGGATCAGCGTCTGGGTGGCGAGCACATGCTCCACCTCGGACGTGCCGATGCCGTGCGCCAGCGCGCCGAAGGCGCCATGCGTGGAGGTGTGGCTGTCGCCGCAGACGATCGTCATGCCGGGCAGGGTGAAGCCCTGTTCTGGACCGATGATGTGGACGATGCCCTGCCGCACGTCGGCGGCGTCGTAATACTCGATGCCGAAATCGGCGGCGTTCGTGGCGAGCGCATCGACCTGAATGCGGCTTTCCTCGTTCTTGATGCCGAACTTGCGGTCCGGCGAGGTCGGCACGTTGTGGTCCACGACGGCGAGCGTCTTCTTGGGGTGGCGTACCTGCCGCCCGGTCATGCGCAGGCCCTCGAAGGCCTGCGGGCTGGTCACCTCGTGCACGAGGTGCCGGTCGATGTAGAGCAGGCAGGTACCGTCTTCCTGGCGGTCGACGACGTGGTCGTCGAATATCTTGTCGTAAAGCGTGCGTGGTGTGGTCATTATGCTGTTCCGGTGAAAGCGTGTCGGGAGATCGGCGCGGCGGCCGCGCCGCCGGTCAGGCCGATTGAAGTCGCGCGTTCAGCGGTCCCGAGATGCGCGCGAAAAAGCGCGCCGGCAGGCGCTTCCTGTCCTGCAGGACGAACCGCGTGTAGGTCGGGTCGCCGAAAAGTGCTTCCATGGCCCGTCACATAGCAACATTGGGGCCGGCCAGCAAACATTTCGCATCAGGGTTTCGGCTTCACTCTTCCGGCCGCTCGGTCTCCGCCCGGGTCGGATCGTGCAGGCCGTCGCCCTCTTCCTTCGTGTTCAGCTTCCTCTCGACGATACGGAGGAGCGTCAGGACAATGATGGCCAGCACCGTGGCGTAGACGGCAATTCCCCAGAAGCCGAACCCACAAGCGAGCCCGATGGAGCCGGCCAGCCACATCCCGGCACCCGTCGTCAGGCCATGGACTTCGCCCTTCGCGAAGACGATCAGCCCTGCCGCCAGGAAGGCGACGCCCGCCGTGACCGCTTCGATGACGCGCAGCGGATCCATGCGCACGATGTCAACTTCGAAATAGGCGGAACGAGTGATCTCCACGGACAGGATGGCCACGAGCGCGGCGGCGAGCGCCACGAGTATGTGGGTGCGAAGACCCGCCGGACGCTGCCGCCACTCGCGCTCGAAGCCGACCACGGCACCGAGAAGGGCCGCCAGCGTCAGGCGGGCCGCGATGACGGAAAAAGGCAGCCAGGACGAGTGGCCGATGTCGTCGAGTAGTTCTTGCATCGTGAACCTGCGCGAATGGGCAAACTGCCGGGAAAGCGCCGAGTTCCCGGGCAGGGTCAGGTCGCAGAGAATATCTCGGAGCCGGTAACGACGTCGACCCCGGCGAGCAAACCCTCCGTCGCTGCGAAGAAGCCTTTCGAGCCGGCGCCTGCATTGTGAGCCTCCATCGCGGCACGGTCTGCAAAACGCTCGTGGGTGACGAAAACGCCTGTTGTGTCACCAGCGGTGACGAAGAAGGAAAGGGTGCGCGGCTCGTTCTTCGCCGCGAAGTCGCCGACCTCGACCAGTGCCGCCCGCACGGCGTCTTCCGCTCCGGGCTTGCAGCGGATGGTGGCGGTGAGCGTGATCATCGGTGAATGCCTTCGTCAGGATCGCGGATATGCGGCCAGTATGCACGGTCCGGGCCGCAGGGAAATCCCGTCGAAAAAGGCGGGAACTCCAATCGCGAAATGAGCCCCAGCGACGGAGATCAGGAGACCCGAAAAACGAATGCCTTCACCAATACCTCCGGTTCCGCGATGGCGAAGGCGCGGAACGGGGGGCTTTCCTCGACGGCGCGCCAACTCCCCGACGCTTCCAGTTCCTTGAACTTCCGGCGGAAGCCGCCCGTTTCGAGAATGCTGTCGCGAACGGTCAGGATCACGTGTCCGCCCGGCTTCGTGATCCTTGCGATCTCGTCGACTGCGGTCGCGGGCGCATGCCCTTCCGTGAAGACCCCGGTCGAGAACACGGCCCGAAAATGGCCGTTCGGCCAGGGAAGCTCCTTGCCGAGTTCGGCCTGCCTGAGGGCGGTGTAGGCTCCGCGGCTTTCCGCGATTCGCAGCATGTCGCCCGACAGGTCGAGCGGAGCGCGGCCAGCGGACTCACCCGCCTGGCCCTGCGCGGCGTCCGAACCCTGCCCGCCTGCAGCGGGCAC
>CATMOC010000585.1 GCA_950071955.1 uncultured Mesorhizobium sp.
CCGGGGGGGGCGAGAAGCCTCAGGGCCTCGCGAACGATGAAGGGGTTGTCGTCTTCCAGGAGGTCGTATGCATTCTCCAGCGTATCATCGATCAGGCCGGGATCCCGGCCCGCCGCTCGGTAGGCAGCGGCCAGGACGGCGCGTCCAACCGCATTGTCGGTCCGAGATGTCATGTGGGTACGGCGTAAACTGATCGAAACCGGGTGTCGCACCAGATGAATCAGTCGCGCTTCGGGGAACGCCGTGAAAAGCTCAGGCACTACAAGCATGGCCTCGGGCAGTTTCAGGCCCCAAGGCTGGTCTCCTCGCCACCGGTCCTGTCCGAGGATCCCCGCGGCCTTCTTCCGAAGGAGCGCGCTCCAGCCGCAAGGCGGCGCCGAGCCGGTCTCGTGCTGGATGGTCATTTCATAGATCAGATCCACCCATTCCACGGAATCGCCCGAGGCGTTGAGGCGGTTGCCCAGAAAGACGTCAGAGGCGCGGGTGGCCTCGGTCAGAAGCCTCGTACCCGAACCGCCACGTCCGGTAGCGATGACCGGTGCCCGAAGTGCTTCCAGAGGAACGCCGGCTCGAGCGATGGCCGGCGATGCGATCTGACCGCCGGGTTCGGCGTCATATCCCAGCGATTTCATCTCGGCAGCGGTGACGCGCACGACATCCCTCTGCTCGCCGGGCGTCAACCGGTCGCCCCAGGTCGTCAGCGACGAGCGGTCAATCGGCCGGGCACGCTCGGTCATGCCGGGGCCGAACCCGCGATACACCGACTGGTGTGACAGCATCGCCGGATCGAACGCCAGCCCCGCGTGCAGGGCGATCCGGGACATCAGGGCGCCGGGATCGGTGACGAAGTCCTCGTAGCGAAAGGACAGTACCGGCAGTCCGCGTGCTTCGAAGCGCTCTTGCAGGCCGGATTTGATGCGCCACACGACAGCGCGCTTGACATGCTGCGGCGTGTCGGGGTCGGCGAGCATCTCCATCTCGTCGGCCAACTCCGTCGCGAGGCTGTGATGCCGGCCTATCAGCGCGAGCTGGTTCCGGACCATCGGGATGTGGGTGAGCTTGGACATCGAGGCGACCACGGAGCGGGGATCACGCACGGGGTAGATGATGTTGGTCTTGATGCCGAGCGATGCGAGGGCGTCATACTCGTACACGAGGTTTGGAGCCTTCAGGACCAGATGCGTGATGTGGTCCCGGAACTTCGGCGGATCGTCCGCACCATCGGCAACCAGCCGACGGTGCGGCTTGAGATACTTGGTATCGGCAGCGGTCACCATTCGCCGCCAGGGCTCCTCGGTGTCTGCCCCCGTCGACTTCAGGCTGTGGAACCAGGAGTAGAGCCCATCCGGTTCATCGACCATGAAGGCCTGGGGATGGGCGCCGATGGCTTGTCCGAGCAAGGTGGTGCCGCTGCGCTGGCAGCCGGTGACGACGACGAGGTGTCTGAAAGTGCCGAGCATCAGGCGAGGTCCTCGATCTCACGGGCGCCGATGTCCGCCCCATCCAGCCCGGATGCCTGTTCCGAAAACCGGCGGGTCCTTTCAAGAATGCCAGCGAATCCGACTGTATCGAATTTCTTCAGATGGCTGGGGGCGCCGATGCAAAGGCCGATACCGGCTGCTTCGATGCATTCCCCAAGAACGCGGTGGTTCCGGAGCGTCGGGTTCACCACGACCGGTACCCCATGCGACAGCGCCATGTAGGTCGATCCTGCGCCGCCATGGGTGACCGTCACCCTGGTCCGTTCGAGGACAGGGTCCAGCGGCAGCCAGTCGTAGCATTCCTCCGCCACGCCTGCCGCGCGCATCTCGTCGGCACGGCTTCCCGCATATACGATGCTCGAACTCTGCGACCAGGCCGCTATGCGCTTGGTCAACGCGCCGTCCATCGTGAGTGCCCCCGTACTCCCCATCGACAGAAGGAGAAGGTCGGACATCCGCTCGAGTGGCTCCGGCAGAGTGCCGCCTGTATGGAAGCTGCAATGGCCGGTCGGCACATAGCCGGATGGCAATGAGCCGAGAGCTTCGAGCAATGGCGGCGGATCCGCCAGCAAGACCTTTTCCGCCGAATAGAGATCGCGGAGCGATCCGAACGGCTGCAAACTGCGCCGCTTGCGAAGCGCGGTGAAATACTCATCCTCGTCGCGCAACCACCGGCTCTGGTGGGTCTCCACCGGCAGAAGTCCTGCGAGGAAGAAATTCGTGATCATCACGCGGGGACAATCAGGGAAGCGGACGGCCGAAAGCCACCTCAGCGGGCATAGGTCGCATACAAGCACGCGCGGCTTCAGTTCGGTCAGAACCGCTTCCAGTCCGTCGGCAAAAGCCTCGGCAGGCCGCTTGTGCGACTCGTCGGGAATCGGGATCCGCACCAGGTGGAACGCGTCGTTCAACACGGAATCGGCGTAGCGGGCATTTCCGGGCGTGACGAAGACGATGGGCCGGTCTGTCCGGATCCTCAGTCGTCTGGCGATGACGGCCATGCGGCCCACGTGCCCAAGGGCGGGCCCGGCAACGAACACGATCGGACCGTCGCGAAGAAGATGCGGCATCGGTATTCGGTGTTCGGTCACGGCGAGGCTCATTGGTCAGCGCTTACATGCCATGTCTCGGCCGGGCAAGTGAATACAAGCACATACGTGGCGTTGCCGCTGGCATTTGCCCGGCTCCCGTACGAGCGCGATGCAGCCAGACGAGTCGCGGCCGGAACATCCGATGGCACGGCGGATGCCGAGATGACGGCATCGTGACCTTGCCGGAAGGCTCTAAAATGGT
>CATMOC010000586.1 GCA_950071955.1 uncultured Mesorhizobium sp.
GGGACAGGCCCCGCTCAGGCGGCAGACCAAGCTGCCCGCAATCTCAGCGCAGGCCCTCGATCTTCCGACTAACGATCCAGGCGACGGGAATGGCGACCAGCGCCCCGGCCGCCACCGCCGTGATCATGGTCGTTGCGTCGAAGCGGTGCAGGTCCATGGTCAGCAGCGCCGTCAGGAATACGCCCATCAGCACGGGCGCCACCAGAACGTAGATCACAAGCGGAAGCTTGAGCATGTTTCCCTCCATCGGAAACCGGCCCCGGTGCGGGGCCGCCGGAGGGAGGATCGCCAGTCGCCGACGCATTGCCTTGACATGGCTCAACTGGCCGCAAATCTCCGGGAGCGCCGCCGCGGCGCTTTCGCTCCCGGACGCGCGAAGGCCTCACCGGGGCAGAAGCGTGCTGCCCATCAGCGCCTCGTCGATGGCACGCGCCGCCTGTCGGCCTTCGCGGATCGCCCAGACGACGAGGGACTGTCCGCGGCGGACGTCGCCGGCCGCGTACAGCTTCTCGACGCTGGTCCGGTAGTCGAGATCGCTGGCGACGACGTTCCTGGAGCCACGGCGGTCCGTATTGGTGGCAAGGTCGTCATGGAGCTCGGCCAAGATGCCGCTTTCGCTCGGACCGGAAAAGCCGATGGCGATGAAGGCCAGGTCGGCGCGGATGACGAATTCGCTCCCGGCGATCGGCTTGCGCGCCTCGTCCACCTCGCAGCATTTGACGCCGGTGAGCACGCCATCCTCGCCGACGAATTCCAACGTTGCGACCTGGAACTCGCGCTGCGCACCCTCCGCCTGCGAGGACGAGGTCCGCATCTTGGTCGCCCAGTATGGCCAGACCGTCAGCTTGTCCTCCTTCTCCGGCGGCTGGGGACGGATGTCGAGCTGCGTCACGCGCACGGCACCCTGGCGGAACGCGGTGCCGACGCAGTCGGAGGCCGTATCGCCGCCGCCGACGACCACGACATGCTTGCCACCGGCAAGGATCGGGTCGGACGGCCAGGCGACGGACTGGATGTCCTCGCCGCCGACGCGACGGTTCTGCTGCACCAGATAGGGCATGGCGTCGTGGACGCCGGCGAAGTCGCGCCCGGGAAGATCCGAAGGACGCGGCTTCTCGGAGCCGCCGCAGTAGAGCACCGCGTCGTATTCGGCAAGCAGCTCCTGGGCCTTCCTGTCGACCCCGACATTGACGCCGCAGTGGAAGGTGACGCCCTCGCCTTCCATCTGCTCGACGCGGCGGTCGATGTAGTGCTTCTCGATCTTGAAGTCGGGGATGCCGTAGCGCATCAGGCCGCCGGGCCTGGATTCGCGCTCGTAGACGTGCACCTCGTGACCGGCGCGGCCGAGCTGCTGCGCCGCCGCCATGCCGGCCGGACCCGAACCGATCACCGCGACCTTCCTGCCGGTCTTGTGTTCCGGCGGAAAGGGCCGGACGAAGCCCAGCTCATAGGCCTTATCGCCGATCGCCTGCTCGATGGTCTTGATGGCGACCGGCACGTCCTCGAGGTTGAGCGTGCAGGCCTCCTCGCAGGGCGCAGGGCAGATGCGGCCGGTCCATTCCGGGAAGTTGTTCGTGGAATGGAGGTTGCGGATCGCGTTCTCCCAGTCGCCCTGGTAGACGAGTTCGTTCCAGTCCGGGATCTGGTTGTGAACAGGGCAGCCCGTCGGCCCGTGGCAGTACGGGATGCCGCAATCCATGCAGCGGGCGGCCTGTTTCTCGACCTCCCGATCCGACATCGGCAGCGTGAACTCGCGGAAATGCCGGATGCGGTCGGACGCAGGCTGGTACTTGTGCACCTGCCGGTCGATTTCGAGAAAACCTGTTACCTTGCCCATTCTCGTTCCTACTCGCGGACCGCGGGAACATCCCGCAGCCAGTTCTCAACAGTAAGACCCGGCACCTGCCGGAACCCCTCGTCGTCGGTGACCATGGTCGCGCCGATTGCCATGGCGTGGGCTGCTATGAACATGTCGTTCGGCGTGATCGCCTTCCCCTTTTGCGCCATCTCAGCGCGAAGGAACGCATAGATTTCATCGGCCGGCTTTTCAAGATTGACGATTTCAATCGCGTCTAGGACTGCCAGCATCGCGGACTTCAGCCGGTGCCCGCGCGCCTTTTCCAGCCCATACTTCACCTCCGCCGATACGATGATGCTGGTACAAAGCTGGCCGGCCTCGGTCGACGCAAACCGCGCTGCCGTCCAGTGGCAGCAGGTCGCTGTCGTCGATCTCCGGAAAGTCCTCGTCGATCGGGGGCTGGGTCTTCAGCCACGCGATGACCTCGCGTGGCGTCATCTTGGCACTTGCGGGCCTCAAGACGAGACTGCCATCGCTCTGCTTCTGCATGATGACCTCATCACCCCCAAAATCGAACTCCCGCGGAATGCGGACGGCCCGGCTTCTACCGTTCCGAAACACCCGTACCTTTCGTTCGCTCCTGTCCAGCATGGGCAGACCTCCTGCTTCGGCATATCACATGATATATGCCAGGCGTCTCCGACACAACTACTCCGCGGCGATCCCCATCCTCATGCGCTCCATTTCCCGCAGGGCGCGGCGGTATTCGACCGGCATCACCTTGCGGAACTTGGAGCGGTAGTTCGCCCAGTCGTCGAGGATCGCGCGCGCGCGGGTGGAGCCCGTGTAGTGCGCGTGGTTGGTGATCAGCTGGACCAGCCGCTCCTCGTCGTGGCGGGTCATGTCGCCGGAGACGTCGACGCGGCCCTTGTGCATCAAGTCGCCGCCGTGGTGGTG
>CATMOC010000587.1 GCA_950071955.1 uncultured Mesorhizobium sp.
GACTTCGTCGAGGGCTTCGTCGCCGAGACGAAGAACTACGTCGTGGGCAACCCGCTCGACGAGGCCACCACGATGGGGCCGATGGCGCAGGCGCGCTTCGCCGACTTCATCCGCGAGCAGAAGGCCGAGGCGCTGCGCAAGGGCGCCAAGGCGCATATCGGCATGACCGTCGAGAACGACCGGGAAGGCTCGCCCTATCTCGCGCCGGAGGTGCTGACCGAGGTCAACCACCAGATGAGCGTCATGCGCGAGGAGAGCTTCGGGCCGATCGTCGGCATCATGAAGGTGCGCGACGACGAGGAGGCGATCCAACTGATGAACGACAGCCCCTACGGGCTGACCGCCTCGGTCTGGACCACCGACACCGAACATGCCGCCGCGCTGGGCGACCGCATCGAGACGGGAACCGTGTTCATGAACCGCTGTGACTATGTCGATCCGGGGCTGGTCTGGACCGGCGTCAAGGACACCGGCAAGGGCGGCGCCATGGGCGTGGTCGGCTACGGAAACCTGACGCGCCCGAAGAGTTTCCATCTGAGAGAAAAGATCTAGACCTGCCAACCGTCATGTAATCGACCCCCGCTCCGTACGCTTCGCGACCACTTCTCCCCCGATCGACCGGGGGAGAGGAAGACCTGGCCGAACGCGCTGGCACTCTTCATCTCTTCCTGACGAGGGGGGAGGTGGCTAGCGAAGCAAGACGGAGCGGGATGCAACGCCATCCGGAAAGAACCCAATGACTACCCTCGTCTCCAAATGGAACTTCCCCACCACCGTCCGCTTCGGCGCCGGCCGCATTTCCGAGCTGCACGACGCGCTGCTTGCGTGCGGCATCTCGCATCCGCTCTTCGTCACCGACCCCGGACTGGCCAAGCTGCCGGTTACCGCGAAGGCGCTGAAGGTGCTGGACGAGGCGAAGATCCCCTACCGCGTCTTCTCTGACGTCAAGCCGAACCCGGTGGAATCGAACCTCATCGCCGGCATCGAGGCGTTCAAGTCTGCCGGCCATGACGGCGTCATCGCCTTCGGTGGCGGTTCTGCGCTCGACCTCGGCAAGCTGATCGCCTTCCAGGCGGGGCAGACACGGCCCGTCTGGGACTTCGAGGACATCGGCGACTGGTGGACGCGGGCGGATGCCTCGAAGATCGCGCCGATCGTTGCGGTGCCGACGACCGCCGGCACAGGTTCGGAAGTCGGGCGCGCCGGCGTCATCACGCACGAGGAGAGCCACACCAAGAAGGTGATCTTCCATCCGAAGATGCTGCCCGCGATCGTGATCGCCGATCCGGAACTGACGGTCGGCATGCCGCCTTTCATCACCGCCGGCACCGGCATGGACGCGCTGGCACACTGCCTGGAGGCCTATTGCGCGCCGGGATACCACCCGATGGCCGACGGTATCGCCGTGGAGGGCGTGCGGCTGGTGCTGGACAACCTTCCGAAAGTCTTTGCGAACGGCAAGGATCTGACCGCCCGCGCCCACATGATGAGCGCGGCGGCGATGGGCGCGACCGCCTTCCAGAAGGGGCTCGGCGCGATCCACTCGCTGTCGCATCCGATCGGCGCGCTCTACGACACCCATCACGGCATGACCAACGCCGTCTTCATGCCCTACGTGCTGGCCTTCAACCGCGGGGCGGTGGAGGACCGGATAGAGCGCCTGGCCGCCTATTGCGGCATCAAGGGCGGTTTCGACGGTTTCGCGAAAGAGATCGTGAAGCTGCGCAAGGACCTGAAGGTGCCGCACACGCTGGGCGGCCTCATCGACGGCCTGGACATGGACAAGGCGCGGCGGCAGCTCATCGCGGACATGGCCGTCGTCGACCCGACGGCAGGCGGCAATCCGGTCAAGCTGACGAAGAAGGCCGCTCTGGCCCTTCTGGATGCGGCGATCGCGGGGTGAGCGCCTGTCCTATCGGGCAATCGGGCAACAAACGCGGCATCTGGCGATAATTAGCCGGGGAAGGACTGAATCCGATTGCCGCAGTTGACTAACTGTTGTTAACTTTTAGCGCCTCGTGCGAAAGATGACGGCGGCGTTCATCCAATTGTCACGGGACAAATGTAACCGCGTCGCAGGCGCCCTTCGGCGTCATTCCTACGGAGAGAGAACATGTTGAAACGCACGGGAACAGCGCTGTCCGTGACAGCCGCGCTATTGATGGTGTCGACGGCGATCTCGTCGGCCCAGGACATGGCCGCACTCGAGGCCGCCGCCAAGGCGGAAGGCATGCTGACCACTATCGCGCTGCCCCACGACTGGTGCGGCTACGGCGACGTCATCGCCGGCTTCAAGGCGAAGTATCCCGAAATCACCGTCAACGAGCTGAACCCCGATGCCGGTTCGGCGGACGAACTCGAAGCCGTCCGCGCCAACAAGGACAACAAGGGCCCGCAGGCGCCGGACGTGCTCGACGTCGGCCTCGCCTTCGGACCGCAGGCACAGGCCGAAGGGCTCCTGATGCCCTACAAGGTTTCGACCTGGGACACGATCCCCGACAGCGCCAAGGATGCCGACGGCCACTGGTACGGCGACTACTACGGCGTGCTTTCCTTTGCCGTGAACACCGATATCGTCAAGGAACTGCCGGCCGACTGGTCCGACCTTCTCAAGCCGGAATTCGCCAACAGCGTCGCGCTGGCGGGCGATCCCCGCGCCTCCAACCAGGCAATCCTCGGCGTGCTCGCGGCCGGTCTCGCCGGCGGCACGGCTGCCGGCAAGGCAGCAGGCGAAAAGGGCCTCGA
>CATMOC010000588.1 GCA_950071955.1 uncultured Mesorhizobium sp.
ATATCGCGCAGCGCCTGGAAGGACGAGTGCATCTCGGCGGCGGCGCAGCGCGACCAGGCGCGGGCCTCGGCGTCGTCCGGCCACAGGCCGGGATGCCGCTCGGCGAGGTATTCCACGATGGCGAGCGAATCCCAGACCGGGCGACCGGCGTCGATGAGGCACGGCACACGTCCGTTGGGCGAAAGCGGCTTGTAGGTCGGATAGCTGTCGCCACCGGGGAACGGGATCTGGTGCTCGGTGAAGGGGATGTTTCTCGCCCACATGAGCACCCAGGGGCGCAGCGACCAGGACGAGTAGTTCTTGTTGGCAATGACGAGTTCGTACATTTGTCACCCTCCGCGGTGTTCGAAACCCTGCGCGGCATCGCGGCTCGATCGCGCCTGCGAGACCATGGACCAGGTGTAGATCGCCAGCGCGATCCAGATGAGCCCGAAGGCCATGGCGCGCGCTTGGCCGAACGGCTCGCCGAAGACGAAGACCGCTATCAGGAAGATGCCGGTCGGCGCGACGTACTGCATGATGCCCAGGGTGGAAAGCCGCAGCAGCTTGGCGCCGAAGGCGTAGAACAGGAGCGGCACCGCGGTCGTCGGTCCGCACAGGAGGAGGAGCACCACGTCGTTCGGGTTCGACCATACGAAATGCCCCTGCCCCGTCGCGCCCAGCCACAGCACGTAGCCGAGCGCCGGCAAAGCCAGGATCAACACTTCGAGGAAGAAACCCTGACTCGGGCCGATCGGCAGGGTCTTGCGCAGGAAGCCGTAGGCGGCGAAGGAGAAGGCGAGCGCCAGCGACACCCAGGGCAGGCCGCCGGCCTCCAGCGTGAGGATGACGACCGCGACCGCCGCCAGGGCAACGGCCGCGATCTGCGCCCGGCTCAGCCGCTCCTTGAGCAGCACGGCACCCAGGACGACGCTGACCAGCGGATTGATGTAGTAACCGAGCGAGGTTTCCACCGCCCGGTCGACGGCGATCGCCCAGACGTAGAGCCCCCAGTTGACGGTGATCAGCCCCGCCGTGAGGGCCGCCAGCGCGATGGTGCGCGGCGAGCGCAGGGCGCGCTTGAGGTCGGCGGTGCGGCCCAGCGCCAGGATGACCGCGCCGGCGATCGGCACCGACCAGACGATGCGGTGCGCCACCACCTCGACCGCCGGAATGTGCGCGAGTAGCTTCATGAAGAGCGGAAGCGTGCCCCAGAAGCCGTAGGCGAGAAGGGCGTAGACGAAGCCGCGCGCGGCGCCGTCGGAGGATGCGGTCTGGGCAGTCATGGGCTTCCTATGGGCCGCGCAGGCGGCGGCCGCCAATGCAATTTGTTGATGGTTGGATGAAAATGGGCTGAAGGGAGAGACCTATTCCGCCGCCACCAGCCCGGCCATCTCGCGGTTCTTCATCAGCTTGTAGACGATGGAATCCATCAGGGCCTGGAAGGAGGCGTCGATGATGTTGTCGGAGACGCCGACGGTCCACCAGCGGGCGCCCGAGCCGTCGCGGGATTCGATGAGGACGCGGGTCACGGCCTCGGTGCCGCCGTTGAGGATGCGGACCTTGAAGTCGACCAGTTCCATGTCCTCGATCTCGGTCTGGAATTTCCCAAGATCCTTGCGCAGCGCGATGTCGAGGGCGTTGACGGGGCCGTGGCCTTCGGCGACCGACATGCGCTCCTCGCCATCCACCTCGATCTTCACGATGGCCTCGGACACGGTCTTCAATTGCCCGTTGGCGTCGAAGCGGCGCTCGATCATGCAGCGGAAGGAGGTGACGTCGAAGAACTTCGGTACGGTTCCCAGCGTATGCCGCGCCAGGAGTTCGAAGGAGGCGTCGGCGCCCTCGTAGGCGTAGCCTTGCGCCTCGCGCTCCTTGACCAGCGCAATCAGCGTGTCGAGCCGGTGGTCGGCGCGCGCTACCTCGATGCCGCGGCGCTTGAGTTCGGCGACGAAATTGGCCCGGCCGCCCTGGTCCGACACCATGACGCGGCGGCGGTTGCCGACCGTCTCGGGCGGCACGTGCTCGTAGGTTTCCGGCTCCTTCAGGATGGCGGAGGCGTGGATGCCGGCCTTGGTGGCGAAGGCGGAGGAGCCGACATAGGGCGACTGCGTGTCGGGTGCGCGATTGAGCAGCTCGTCGAAGCTGCGCGACAGGCGCGAGATGCCCTTCAGTGCCTCGGCCGAGATGCCGGTGGTGCAGCGGTCGGCGAAAGCGGACTTCAGCATCAGGGTGGGGATCAGCGTGATCAGATTGGCGTTGCCGCAGCGCTCGCCGATGCCGTTCAGCGTGCCCTGGATCTGGCGCACGCCGGCCTCGACGGCGGCCAGCGAATTCGCCACCGCCTGACCGGTGTCGTCATGGGCGTGGATGCCGAGGTTTTCGCCCGGGATGCCTTCCGCGATCACCCTGGCCACGATGGCGCGCACCTCGGACGGCAAGGTGCCGCCGTTGGTGTCGCACAGCACCACCCAGCGCGCGCCGGCCTCATGGGCGGCTTTCGCGCAGGCCAGCGCATAGTCCGGATTGGCCTTGAAGCCGTCGAAGAAATGCTCGCAGTCGACCATCGCCTCCTTGCCGGCGGCGACTGCGGCCTCGACCGAGGCGCGGATGGAATCGAGGTTCTCCTCGTCGCTGCAGCCGAGGGCGACGCGCACGTGGTAGTCCCAGGACTTGGCGACGAAGCAGATGGCGTCGGACTTCGAGCGGACGAGGAGCGCGAGGCCGGGATCGTTCGAGGCCGAGACGCCGGCGCGCTTGG
>CATMOC010000589.1 GCA_950071955.1 uncultured Mesorhizobium sp.
CCGCCGAAGGCCCATTCGCGCAGGCGGCTGTGGCCGTAGCCGCCCGATACGATCAGGTCGGCGCCCATCTCGAACGCCGTCGTCGACAGCGTGTCGCCAAACTCCTCGTCGGCGGGCAGCAGGCATTCGGAGCGTGCCGCCACGCCGTGCTTCATCAGGAAACGCACGACGTCCGCCAGGCTCTCCTTGGAGCGGATGCGGTCGTCCTCGTCGACCGTGGCGACCAGTACGTCCTTGGCATGGGCGAGGAACGGCATAGCATCGATGACGGCCCGGCGCGCCTCGCGCGTGTCCTTCCAGGCCACCAGCACGCGTTCCGCCTTCAGGGGCTCCTGGCTGCCCGAAGCGACGAGCACGGGGCGCCCGGCCGAAAGGATCAGCGTGCCCAGGTCGGGGGAACGGAAGGTGTCGTGCGTGCCTTCCTTGGGAATGCCCGTCACCAGCAGGTCGGCTGCCCTGGCGTTTTCCGCGAACAGTCTCGTCGGATCGCCGACCGAGCCGCGGAACGACACGCTTTCGCCGTGGCCTGCTATGCTTTCGAAGGCCTGGCCGATCTCCTTCAGCCGCGCCTCGATCTCCTCGCTCTCGCGCTGCATCAGTTCGGCGCTGACGATCGCGCCGTCCATGGGAGCGACGGACGTGTGCGGCTGCGCGGCGCAGAAACCGATCAGATCCGCCTCGAAGCGGCCCGCGACGTCGAGCGCGAACCGGATGCGCGGTTCCGGCGCTCCGTCGAGATCGAGCTGAACCATGACGGTGCGGTAGATCATTGCGTGTACCTCCTGAAGCATTTCCGCTTACCGACCACGGAAAGCCGACGCCGGCATTGACGCGGGTCAAACCGGGACGGAGTCGGGCGCAAGGGGTGCGGGCCGGTGGAGGTGTGTATGGAACGGGTGGTGCCGGCTCGGAAGGTCGGGGCGGAGGTGGAACGGTTGCGACATCGCTCTCCACGCCGGCTTCCGAACGGATCGCCGAGGCTCGGGGCGCTTTTTGTCGCGCCTGCGGTTCGTTCAACCCCCCGCCGGACGGCAAGGTTGGGGCCGGGAATGGTCTACCGGCTTTCACGCGGAAGACATCGTGGGTCTCGCTGAAGCCGTTTTCGCGGCGGGGCAGGGCGGCGAACTCGGCGGCGGTTCAAGCCGCGATGGGATGGTGCGCGCGGAGACGTGGCATTCCCGGAATCGCCTGCGCGATCATATCAACTTGGTGTCGTCGGCCGTTTTGCCGTCGCGACGGCTGGCGCCATCGGTGTCGGATTTCCCATGCCGTTCCTTGGCGGCCTTGCGGATATTTTCGAAACGGTTCTCCTCGGGTTCATTGGGCGCGGATTTCGGGTCGGTTTTCTTCGTGAAGGTGATCATTGGTCGCGCTCCTTGAAGGGCTGGCAGAGAGGCGCGCCGGGACCTGTGGCCCGGCGACTGCCGCGTGGGTCGAGCCGGTCTTACGCCGCGAGGGCCGTGGAGCAGCCTTCAGCGCCGCGCCTGTCAGGGGTCGTCTGCCCCGGCATGGTGGCCCAACCGCCCGCCTCGATGAACTGGCGCTTCTTGTAGCCGTCGGTGAGGGCCTTGAACTCGACGAGCCGAGCCGCCGCGTCCGGCGCCGCGTTGAAGCGCTCCACGCAGATGGCGGACGCCAGTTCACCGCGCGCGACATCGCCCGCGGTCGTGGCCGCCGTGCGCGACGTGCCGCCGGTCACCCAGCCGCCCCAGCTGAATCCGACGACGATCGCCGCGACGGCCGCGCCGACGCAAGCCCAGGCGAGCGTCGATTTCGTCGGCTGGTAGTCGTCCCAGTGCTGAGACATGCTCTTCTTGCTGCTGTTCTGCATGGCCATGGAGGTTCTCCTTGCTGATTGCGGTTTGAGATCGGCTTTGCGGCCACGATGACCGAAAGGTTCGGGCGCGCTCAGTATCCCATCCCGCCGCCATTACCGGCCTCGGGCGCATCCTTGGGCGGCGCGTCGGCGATCATCGCCTCGGCGGTGATCAGCAGGGCCGCGATCGATCCGGCATCCTGCAGGGCGGTTCGCACCACTTTGGCAGGATCGACGATGCCCGCCTTGATCATGTCGACATAGGTCTCCGTCTGTGCGTCGAAACCGTGATTGGGGTCTTTGCTGTCGCTGAGCTTTCCCACGACGATTGAGCCCTCGACGCCGGCATTCTCGGCAATCTGGCGGACGGGCGCTTCGAGTGCCCTGAGCACGATGGATATGCCGGCCGTCACGTCGGAATTTGAGCCTGACAGCGAGGTCAACGCGGTTCGGGCGCGCAGCAGTGCCACGCCGCCACCCGGCACGATACCTTCCTCGACTGCCGCGCGTGTCGCGTTGAGCGCGTCGTCCACGCGGTCCTTCTTCTCCTTGACTTCCGTCTCGGTCACGCCGCCGACGCGGATGACGGCGACGCCGCCGGCAAGCTTCGCCAGCCGCTCCTGCAGCTTCTCCTTGTCGTATTCGGACGTGGTCTCTTCGATCTGCGCCTTGATCTGCTGGATACGCGAGGCAATCACGGCCTTGTCGCCGGACCCGTCGATCACGGTCGTCGTGTCCTTCTCGATCACGACGCGCTTTGCGCGGCCAAGCATCTCGAGCGAGACGTTCTCCAGCTTGATGCCGAGATCTTCGGAGATCACCTGGCCGGCGGTCAGTACCGCTATGTCTTCCAGCATCGCCTTGCGCCTGTCGCCGAAGCCGGGAGCCTTGACCGCCGCAACCTTCAGGCCGCCGCGCAGCT
>CATMOC010000590.1 GCA_950071955.1 uncultured Mesorhizobium sp.
TTCGTGCGTGCCCCAGCCGAGTTCGGCCGGCTGCAGGCCCTCGGAGATGAAGCCCTCCACCGACCAGGTGTTCCAGAACACGTCCATCGGCTTGGGGTTCTTGGTGCGCTGCGTGTCGCGCTCGGCGATGTGGATGCCCTTGACGCCGAGCTTCTTCATCAGCTTGGCCCAGCCCTTGCGGTCGTCGGCAGCCGGCTCCGCGATCTTGGCACCGGTGTCGTTGGCGAGGTTCAGCAGCGCCTGCTTGACGAACCAGGACACCATTCCGGGATTGGCCCCGCAGCAGGAGACGGCGGTCGTACCGCCGGGATTCTTGCGCTTCTCCTCGCGCACGGTCTCGCGCAGCGCGTAGTTGGTGCGCGAGGCATTGTCCGCCTCCTTGTCGAAATAGAAGCCGAGCCAGGGCTCGACCACCGTGTCGATATACAACACGCCGAGCTTGCGGCAGAGCTTCATGAGATCGAGCGACGACGTGTCGACCGAAAGGTTGACGCAGAATCCCTGGCCTTCGCCCCTGGTCAGCAGGGGAGTCAGCAGGTCCTTGTAGTTCTTCTTCGTCACGTGCTCCTTGACGAAGGCTATGCCGCGCTCGTCGAGCAACGCCTTGTCGGCATCGGACGGATCGATGACGACCATGCGCGACTTGTCGTAGGTGAAATGGCGTTCGATCAGCGGGAGCGTGCCGCGGCCGATCGATCCGAAGCCGATCATCACGATCGGGCCGGTGATTTCGCCGTGCAAGGGCCAGGTATTTTTCGCCATGACGCAGGATCTCCGGAAGGGCTGAGTGCGAACGCGCGGTTGGGTGGCGGCTAAACCACAAACGGTCGTCACAATAAAGCGAAATCCCGCGCGCCCGTTCCTCTCGGCTGTGACCGACGCTGGCGCGCCCTCGGCAATTGATCGAGGTCGGGCGCCGGCCACTGCCGACGCCCGTGCTCCTCAGCGGATCGCCCGCACGAGCCGCCACAGCTGCAGCGAAGCAAAGATGGCTGCGGGCAGTTGCAAGACCCCGGTCACCTCGAAGAAGACGTCGCTGGGCATCTCGTACATCGGGGAGGCAAAGGCTTCCCGGGCCGCGCCGGCTCCGCCGATGAAGAAGACTAGGTTCTTTACGACGTGGTTGTAGCCGCCCTCGTAGAAACCGATCGCCAGGATCGGAAAGGCCGCGATAGTGACGATCGCCGCCCAGCGCGCGATCCTCGCGCCGCGCGCTTCGACCGTTCCGGCATAGTAGATCAGGCCGATGACTACGGCCGCGAACGGAACGCTGATGAATACAATGTGGAGCCGGAAAGGCGTGGCGAAGACATAGGCGCCCCAGGCGTGGTGCACGGAGGTCAAGAAGAGGATGAACAGGGCGGCGGCGCCGGCGCGGAACTCGGCCGAGCGGAGTTTGTTGGACGTCGACGGGGCGCCGGAGATGAGTTGGGTCGACATGAAGGCTCTCCCTTGCTGTTGCGATGAGAGAGCGTTAGCGCGATATCTGTGAGTGTTGGCGGGTTGTTGCCGGACGTTTCGGGCAAGGCGTCCGGCATCCGCCACCTAACGTCCCTTGACCTGGGAGCGACCCGTGGCGATCGATCGACGTGTCTACAGAACCCGACAGGCTCTCTATGATGCCGTGGTGAGGCTCATGCTGACCCGCCCGTACGACGCCATCGCCGTGCCGGATATCATCGCCGAGGCGGGCGTCGGACGTTCGACCTTCTATGCCCATTTCCGGTCGAAGGACGAGCTCGTCGCGCGCAGCCTCGAACGACTGCGTCCGGTTCTCCAGCATGGCCGCGAAACGCAATTGCTGCGACCCCGCATCGAATCCTGCCAGGGAACGCTCGCTTTGCTGCGCCACATGCACGACCATCGCGCGTTGCTCACGGCACTCGAGGGGACCGCGGGCCATGCGATCGTGCTGGCTGCGATCCGCCAGGAGCTGACGCGCTTCCTCGGCGCCCATGCCCGCCCGGGCTTTCATCGCGGTACACCGAGCAGGCTGATTCTCGATTTCATCAGCGGAGCCTTCATGTCGGTCGCGACCTGGTGGCTTTCGGAGGAGCCCGGAACATCGGCCGAGGAAATCGACGCGATGTTCCACCGACTGGTCGGCGGCGGCATTCCCCACGGTTTCTTCGTCGACGACGCCCGCAGGTTCGCGGCCTAGGGGCGAACTACTGCGCTCTGCGCTATTCCGCAGGACTTGCCCGCACCCGAAGGTCTGGTCACGCGGGTCGTTAGCGCAGAAAGGACTTCGGACACGCCAGAAACAGCTGGGACCATTGCGATGCCACCCTATCGCTCCCGAACCACCACCCATGGCCGCAACATGGCGGGCGCGCGCGCCTTTTCGCCCTCGGCTGCGATCGGCGCGGACGCGCCTGCAGCAGCCGCGCGCCATCGATGTCGGGAAAGCCGTCTCCCGGCGCCGCACCTTCGCGGCACCGGGAGTCTCCGGATCAGAGGCGGTCCAGCGTGAGCAGGGCCGGATCGCCGCGCCACGACTTCACGAGTTCGGTTTCAGCCTCCTTCTCGGCGGCCGCGTCGCCCCTGGCCTTCGCGGCTTCCTTGAGGCCGTAGAGCGCCCATGCGCTTCCGCGCGCGTGCTTGAGCGCGGCGCCGAACTCGTTCGCCGCCGCCTCGACGTCGCCTTGGTTGAGCAGGGCCGCTCCGAGCGACTGCCGCACCGGGTAGTACCAGAACGGCGGCTCCATGTAGGGGATGGTATCC
>CATMOC010000591.1 GCA_950071955.1 uncultured Mesorhizobium sp.
GATGCCGAGCGCGGTGGCTTTCAGGGCAAAGCGCTGGAAGCTCCGGCCCGCCTCGATCTGGTGGCCTCGGTCGTCCCTGGCGGAGACGAACACGGCGATGCCGGAGGACGAGCGGATCTGCGCGGCATAGCGATCGTTCTCGCCGCTCGTCGTGAAGGCGAAGGGAAAGACCAGCGGGGCGAGCCAGCCGGGCAGCGTCGGGTTGCCCGAGCAGGCGGAGAAGAGGCCGTCGCGGGTGGCGAGCGCCTGAGCCTCGTTGAAGCGCAGCCAGTGCTTCAGTTCGCGCACGAAGGCCTCGTCGTCCATCTGCGCAGTGTTGGCGGAAAGGACGTATTCCAGGACGTTTTCGATCCGCGGTTTCTCCATGAGGAAGACCAGGCGGATTCCGTCTCGCGCCGCGGCCTGCTCGAGCAGGGCGAGTTCGGATGCGGGGACCGCCCGGCCGTCATAGGCCGACCGGGTGCACTGGCGCTTCGGGATGGCGGCGAAGAGATCCGTCTCTTCGGGCCGGCCAGCGTCGAAGGCTATCGCGATCGCACCGTCCGCTCCGGCTTCCAGGGCGCCGTACAAACCGCGCGCCCTGGCTGCGAGGAGAAAATTCTCGGCGGTGCAGCCGAGGCTCGCATAGAGATGGTGGTCGTCGGGGTCGACCGCCGGCGTGCGGCGGGACAGGTCGGGCATGATCGCGACCTTGTTCGCGGCGAGCTCGAACTGCCAGGGCTGCGTGTTGTGGCTGTTGGCCGCGAGCGTCGCAAAGCGCGCGCATTCCATCAGATCGGCATCGGCGGCAAGCGGTTCGCGGATTTCCCTGGCGACGGCGGCATAGCTTGCCATGGTCGAACTCCCTCCGCATCCGGCGAGGGGCAAGGCAGCAGTCGCGGCGGCACCCTTCAGCACTGAGCGTCTTGTCGGCATCGGGTCACTCCCATCGCCGAAGGACTACGCGGGTGGGGCCGCCCGGTCGTTGCGCTGGGTCAATCCGGACGTCTCCGCCGACGGGGTTCGGTCGAGGACCGCCGCGAAGTCTAACTGGCCGCACCTGTGCCTGGCGAACACCACTGCGACGGAGACAAGGAAAAACAGGGCGAAAGCGGGCACGGCGGAGGCAAGCGCAATCGCGCCGGCACCCGCCCCGCAGCCGGAAGCGCCCGGCGAGCCGCAGTGGGGATCGAAGGCGTAGGCGAGGCCGAGCACGAGGAGGAACAGCACGACGGGGACCAAGACGAAACCCGCCAGGCCGTAGAGGGCCGACTTCAGCAGGAGCCAACCGACGCCGCTCCGGGCTGCCATGTCAGCGTCCCGCCAGGATGTCGCGGATCATGCGCTGGCAGCGGTCCGCCATGAAATCCAGGAGCAGCCGCACCTTGGTGTCCTGGTACTGCCGGTGCGGGTAGACGGCGGCAAGCTGCACCGGTTGCGGCGGCGCATCCTGTAGGATCACCTTCAGCCGGAAGTCGCGGATGAAGGGCTCGACCTCGAAGCGCGGTTTCAGGATGATGCCGTGGCCGGCGATCGCCCAGCCGGTCAGCACATCGCCGTCGTCGGAATCGTAGGGCCCGCGGACGTCGAGCTTGCGCGGCCCGGACGCGGTCTGCAGGGTCCAGAAGTGTTCGCGCGCGCCGGGATAGCGCAGCATCAGGCAGTCGTGCTTCAGCAGGTCCTCGGGCGACTGCGGCTCGCCATGGTCCTCCAGGTAGCGGGGTGCGGCGACCAGCACGCGCTCGCAATCCATGACACCGCGCATCCTGAGGCTGGAATCCTCAAGCAGCCCGAGGCGGAAGGCGACGTCGATGCCCTCCTTCATGATGTCGACCTCGTGGTCGGAGAGCCTGAGCCGCACCTCGATGTCGGGATAGCGGGCGCGGAACTCGGGAATGCCGGAGGCGATCATCCGGCGGCCGAGCCCGAGCGGAGCGGTGACGCGGATGGTGCCGCGCGGCTGGCCCGACAGGGCGCTCACCGCGGCTTCCGCATCGGCGACGGCCTCGAGCACCTTGCGGGCGCCGTCGTAGAAGACGCGGCCCTGCTCGGTCGGCATCAACTGCCTTGTCGTGCGGTTGAAGAGCCGCACCCCGAGATGCTTTTCCAGTTCCTTGATGCGGTTCGACGCCACGGCCGGCGAAATGCGCATGTCGCGCCCGGCGGCGGAGAGGTTTCCCAGTTCCACCACGCGGACGAAAACGGCGACGTTGTCGAGATAGGCCATGGCGGCGGCGATCCGTTCCGGGGGCGCTTGCCTGCTTGCGCTTGTGTCAGCCTATATTGTCTAGATTTTTTTGAAAGTGTCGGGACCTCGCCCCGCTTTTCGTTTGCACTGCAAAACGTAATGTCCGAGGCTTCGACGAGGGGACACGGGCATGAACGATTTCGCGCTTTTCTGGGAGTGGTTGAGCTTCGGCATGCGCTGGCTGCACGTCGTCACGGCCATCGCGTGGATTGGCTCCTCCTTCTATTTCGTCGCGCTTGACCTCGGGTTGCACAGGCGCCCCGGCCTTCCCGAAGGCGCATACGGCGACGAATGGCAGGTCCACGGCGGCGGTTTCTACCACATCCAGAAATACCTGGTCGCTCCGGCCGAGATGCCCGACCACCTCACCTGGTTCAAGTGGGAAGCCTATACGACCTGGATGACCGGCTTCGCCATGCTGGCAATCGTCTATTACGCCGGCGCCGAGCTTTTCCTGATAGACCCGAACGTGCTCGACGTCTCCGCACCCGTGG
>CATMOC010000592.1 GCA_950071955.1 uncultured Mesorhizobium sp.
GGGAGCTTGCAGTCATGCAGAAGCGCCTCGCCGATACCTTGCGCGAGCAGCGGCATCTGGCCGATCTGGGCCTTGCCGTGTCCAAGATCAATCACGATCTTCGCAACATCCTGGCTTCCGCCCAGATGATCTCCGACCGCCTTTCGACCCTTCCGGACCCGCGGGTTCAGCGCATCGCGCCGATGCTTCTGAAGAGCCTCGACCGCGCACTGCACTATACCCAGTCGGTTCTGGCCTATGGCCGGGCCGTCGAGGCCAAGCCGAACCGCCGACAGGTCGATCTCAACCAGATCGTCTGCGACGTCCGCGATCTTCTCTCGCTCGGCAATGAGGAGGCCGAGATCGAATTCGTCAATGGCGTGCCACCGGGCTTCGAACTCTCGGTCGATCCCGAACAGATCCATCGGCTCCTCACCAATCTGTGCCGAAATGCCGTCCAGGCGCTACAGTCGGACGAGATGGAGGGCGTGGGTATCGTGCGCCGTCTGACGATCGGCGTCGAGCCGCGCAAGGGCGACGCGGCCTCGGGTGAAGTCCTGATCTATGTGGAGGATACGGGGCCGGGACTGCCAACCAAGGCGCGGGAAAATCTCTTCCAGGCCTTTCGCGGCTCGGCCCGCTCCGGCGGAACGGGGCTGGGCCTTGCGATTGCGGCCGAAATCGTCGAGGCCCATGGCGGCCGGATCGAACTCGAAGACGCCATGCCCGGCCTGAAGGTGACCATGGTCTTTCCCGCTTCGCGGAGCGCGGCGTGAGCGAGGCGCCGCGCGAAGGCTCCAATTGGTTCGGTGCCTCCGTTCGGGAACTGTCGCCGCTCGACGCGGAGCAGGCAAAGGAGGAACTGGCCGAGATCGCGGAATCGGCGAACGACGCCGGGGCGCCGCGCCTTGCCGATCTCGTGCGCGGCGATGGTCCCCTCGCGGGCTTCCTCGGCGCCGCCTGCACGCTGTCGACCTATCTGCGCGACGCCGTCCGGCGCGACCCGATGATGCTCGAACGTCTGTTCGACGCACGATGGGACGATCGGGTGGAGGCGATCATCGCCGATATCGGCGCCCACGGTCGCCAGGAAGAAATCACCGAAAAAGACCTGATGGCCGACCTGCGCAAGCGCAAGACCGAAGCGCACGCGCTGATCGCGCTCGCCGATCTGGCCGGGGTGTCCGACACGGTCCGCACGATCGGTCTGCTCAGCCGGCTTGCCGATGCCTGCGTTCGGGCGGCGATCCGGTTCCTGCTTCGCGACGCGCACGACCGGGGAAAGATCGCCCTGCCGGAGCCGGACGATCCGGAGAAGGGCTCGGGCTGGATCGTGCTCGGGATGGGCAAGCTCGGCGCCGGCGAACTCAACTTCTCCTCCGACATCGATCTCATCCTCTTCGTCGATCCCGAGGCCCCTGCAATCAGGGACCCGCTGGACGCGAGCGACCTCTTCTCGCGTCTCGCGCGGCGCCTCGTGCGTATTCTCTCCGACCGAACCGAGAACGGCTACGTGTTCCGTACCGATCTGAGGCTGCGGCCCGATCCGGGTTCGACCCCACTGGTGATCCCGGTCGAGGGCGCGTTGACCTACTACGAGGGCAGGGGACAGAACTGGGAGCGCGCGGCCATGATCAAGGCGCGCGCGATCGCCGGCGACCTCGACGCGGCCGAGGCGTTCATGAAGGAGATGCAGCCCTTCGTGTGGCGCAAGTACATGGATTATGCCGCGATCGCAGACGTCCACTCGATCAAGCGACAGATCCACGCCCACAAGGGACACGGCGAGATCGCGGTGCGCGGCCACAACGTCAAGCTTGGACGCGGCGGCATCCGCGAGATCGAGTTCTTCGTCCAGACGCAGCAGCTCATCGCCGGCGGCCGCTTTCCCGAACTGCGCGGACGCGAGACGATCGCCATGCTCGGCAAGCTCGCCGAACTCGGGTGGATCGGCGCCGACGCGCGCGACACGCTGGTGCGGCAATATCGCTTCCTGCGCGACGTCGAGCATGCCATCCAGATGGTCGCCGACGAACAGACCCACGAACTGCCGGAGGACGACGCGGGCCTGGAGCGTATCGCCCGCATGCGCGGCTTTGCTTCGGCAGACGCGTTCGCGGATGCGTTCCGGGGTTCGCTCCGGGACGTGGAAAGCCACTACGCGGCGCTCTTCGAGACCGCGCCGCAGCTCTCGGGCGGCATCGGAAACCTCGTCTTCACCGGCGACGTCGACGATCCCGACACCCTCCAGACGCTTTCCAATCTCGGATTCGAACGCCCGAGCGACATCTGCCGCGTTATCCGCACCTGGCATTTCGGCCGCTACCGCGCCACGCGCTCGGCCGAGGCGCGCGAGCGGCTGACGGAACTGACGCCAGCGCTCCTCGAGGCCTTCGGCGGCACGCGACGCGCCGACGAGGCGATCATCCGCTTCGACGAGTTCCTGGCGGGGCTTCCCGCCGGCATCCAACTCTTCTCGCTGCTCCAGTCGAATCCCGGCCTGCTGCGGCTCCTCGCGACCATCATGGGCGCCGCCCCCCGCCTCGCTGCGATCATCACGCGACGCCCGCACGTCTTCGACGGTCTCCTCGACCCGGCGCTCATGGCGGAACTTCCCAACAAGGCCTACCTCGCGGAGCGGCTCGAAACCTTCCTCGGCGCCGCCGGTCTCTACGAGGAGCGGCTCGACAGGCTGCGCATCTTCGCGCTCGGGCAGAAGTTCCTCATCGGGATCCGG
>CATMOC010000593.1 GCA_950071955.1 uncultured Mesorhizobium sp.
TTTTTTTTTTTCAAGCAGAAGACGGCATACGAGATCTATCTGTGACTGGAGTTCAGACGTGTGCTCTTCCGATCTGCGCAGCAGACGGTTGGCGAGGTCGTCGAAGTCGCTCATCCGCTCGCGCAGATAGGGGTCGGTCATGTGCATCATGCGCGCGCGCATGTCGCTCTGCACCTTCTCGACCGCGGCTTCCGCGGTCAGCCCGTTACGCACGGCCTCCTCCAGCCGGCGCACCCAGCCGCGATCGTGCGCGAACATGCGGTAGGCCTCGAGCACGGCGCGGTGTTCGCCCTCGGAGGCGATCTCGCGGCGCGACAGCATGTCGTCGATCGACAGGCGCAACGAGCCCAGCGCGTTCTCGAGCTTGCGCAGTTCGAGATCGGCGTCCTCGTTGAAGAGATTGGTCACCACGATGCGCGGCTCGTGCAGCACGACGTGGCCGAGGCCGACGCCTTCGTTGAATGGCACGCCCTCGATGGTGACGGGCCGGCTCAGATCGAGCTCCATGCCGGGACGCGTCAGGCGGCGCAGGTCTCCCGTGGCGATCATCTCGGCGATGACCATCGCCGTGGTTTCGAGCGCCTCCACCTCGTCGTCGCCATAGTTCCGCATGGTCTTGTTCTGGACCACGAGTACGCCGAGAGTGCGGCCCGCGCGCAGCACCGGCACGCCGAGGAAGGAATGGTAGATCTCCTCGCCCGTCTCCGGGAGATAGGCGAACGCCGGATGCTTCTGCGCGTCCTGGAGGTTGAGCGGCCGGGCGCTCGCGGCGATCGTGCCGACGAGGCCTTGTCCCAGGCGCAGTTGCGCGAGGTGGACCGATCCGGGGTTCAGACCTTCGGTGGCATAGAGTTCGAGGACCGAATCGGCGCGCAGCACGTAGAGCGAGCAGACTTCCGCCACCATGTTTGAGGCGATCTCGCGCACGATCCGGTCGAGCCGGGCCTGCGGCTCCAGCGCCTCCGCCATGAGCTCGCGCAGCCGTCTCAGCAGGACCCGCGGGCTGCCTGCGATTTCACGCATGGGCATGGGCTCCAACGGCCCCGCGCCGCGCCCGCGCGAATCGCGAATACGGCAGGCCGCCCCCTCGAATAGTTACTCTATTGCTTATCCAGACCGTAGACGGAATGCAAAGTCCGCACGGCAAGCTCCGTATAGGCGCCGTCGATCAGGATGGAAATCTTGATTTCCGAAGTGGTTATCGCCCGGATGTTGATACCCTTCTCGGACAAGGCCTTGAAGGCGGTGGCGGCAACGCCCGCATGGCTGCGCATGCCGATGCCGATGACCGAGATCTTGGCCATGCCCTCGTCGTGCTGGAGGACGTCGAAGCCGATGTCGGCGCGCGCCTTGTTCAGCACCGCCAGAGCCTTGTCGACGTCGCCGGACGGTACCGTGAAGGTCATGTCGGTGCGCGAGCCGTCCTCGGAGATGTTCTGGACGATCATGTCGACGTTGATGCTGGCCTCAGCCAGCGGGCCGAAGATGCCCGCGGCCACGCCGGGCCGGTCGGCGACGCGCCGCAGCGATATCTGGGCCTCGTCCTTGGCGTAGGCGATGCCGGTGACGACCTGCTGTTCCACGATTTCATCCTCGTCGCAAATGAGCGTTCCGGGCGGGTTCAGGAGATCACCCATGCCCGGAGCATCGGGATCGTCGAAGGAGGAGCGAACGAAGGTCCGGACCTTGTGTACCATGGCGAGCTCGACCGAGCGCACCTGAAGCACCTTGGCGCCGAGCGAAGCCATCTCGAGCATTTCCTCGAAGCTGATCTTGGCCAGGCGCCGCGCCTTGGGTTCGATGCGCGGATCCGTGGTGTAGACGCCGTCGACGTCGGTGTAGATGTCGCAGCGGTCGGCCTTCACCGCCGCGGCGATCGCCACCGCGCTGGTGTCGGACCCGCCGCGGCCGAGCGTGGCGATGCGCTTGTCGGGGCCGATGCCCTGGAAACCGGCGATCACGGCCACCTGCCCTTCCCCGAAGCGCTCGATGAGGAAGGAGCCGTCGATGTCGAGGATGCGGGCGGCGCCGTGGGCGTTGTCGGTCTTGATGGGGATCTGCCAGCCCTGCCAGGACCGGGCGTGCACACCCATCGACTGGAGCACGATGGCCAGAAGCCCCGCCGTGACCTGTTCGCCCGAGGCGACGACGGCGTCGTACTCGCGCGCGTCATGCATGGGCGAGGCTTCGCGCGTCCAGGCGACCAGCTCGTTGGTCTTGCCCGCCATGGCGGAGACCACGACCGCGACGTCGTGGCCGGCGTCGACCTCGCGCTTGACATGCCGCGCCACGTTGCGGATGCGCGGAATGTCGGCAACGGACGTCCCGCCGAATTTCATCACGATGCGCGCCATGGAAGCGGAAAGCCTTTGCGGGGAACGCGGCGGATTGGCCGCGGGACTATCAATGGAAACGCCGCCTCCCCGGCGGCGCGAATGCGCGGCCTCCATAGCCAAACGGCGGGGCAATCGCAAGCTTGTGACGCCAAGCCATCTCTTGCGCACCGGAACGGCCCGCGTAAGCTTGGCCCAACGACGAGGCAGCGGGGCAAGGAATGGTCGGGCGGACGGCGAAACGGGAGATGCGGCTGACGCGGCGGCATGTCGAGAGGCTGGTGCACGAGATCTCCGATCCCGGTTTCCAGCCCTTTCCCGGCGTGCGGCCGGCGACCGACGCGGATTTCGACGCGCTGGCGGCGGACCTCCGGCAAGGTG
>CATMOC010000594.1 GCA_950071955.1 uncultured Mesorhizobium sp.
ACCGATGCCGCGGCCAAGGAAGCCGCCGAAGCCAAGGCGCTCGCCGCCGAACGCCGCGCCAAGGCGGTCATGCAAGGCTACACCGGCAACATGTGCTCGGAGTGCCAGAACTTCACCATGGTGCGGAACGGGACCTGCGAGAAGTGCGACACGTGCGGAAGCACGAGCGGGTGTAGTTGAGGGGGAGAACGGCAACGTTCCGCCCGCGCAACCCGCGCGGGCGCCGAGTAGCGACGGCACCCCTGCCTTCGTCATCCCAGGGCCGAGCAGCCGCGATGCGGCGTCGCGCAGACCCTGGGATTCATGCCCGAGCATACCGTCAGCTTGAGGCGCTGCAGGGAACCGCCCTCTCCGCCACCTTACCCGTCACCGCCTCTCAGGCATGGATCCTCGGCTCTCCTTCCGCTGCACTTCGGTCGGCAGAGGATGACGAAGCGGATGGGATAGCGCTGGGGGCGTCTGTTCCAGCAACTTGGGTCAAGCGGTCGCGACCGCCCTGCCCTGCCGGTCTCGGAGTTGGCACGGCTCACAACTCTCGATAACGCCGAGAACCAGCGAGTGTGTCTCACGCTCGAACCCCGAGGCGCGTCATCTTCTCCCACAGCGTCGAGCGGCCGATGCCCAGCAGTTCGGCGGCCTTGATGACCTGGCCGTCGGTCTGTTCGAGCGCACGCTCGATCTGCCGGCGCTCGGCCGCATCGCGGACGTCGGCCAGCGGGAGGAAGCCCGGTCTGGCTTGCGTTCCCGGTCGATCGGGAAAGAGGTCGCCCGGCATGATCCACTCGGACGCGGTCAGCGCCACCGCCCGGTCGACGCGGTTGCGCAGCTCGCGCACGTTGCCGGGCCACGGGTGCGCCAGGGCTGCTTCCTCCGTCAGGGCGCTGAAGCCGCGGATGCAAGCGTCCGAGCGTGCCGCGGCATTCTCCAGAAAGTGGTCGAGCAGCCAGACGATGTCCTCCGGCCGCTGCCTGAGCGGCGGTATGTCGACCGGGAGAACGGCGAGCCGGAAGTAGAGATCCTCGCGGAAGCCCGACGACTGACCGGGCGCGAGGTTGCGGTGGGTGGCCGCGACGATGCGCGCACGGAAGGGTACCGCCGCTTCGCCGCCGAGGCGGGTGAAGGATTCGCTCTCGATCAGGCGCAGCAGCTTGGCCTGAAGCGCGGCCGGCATGTCGCCGATCTCGTCGAGGAAGAGCGTGCCGCCCCTGGCGCGCTCGGCATAGCCGAGATGGCGCTGATGAGCGCCGGTGAAGGCGCCCTTCTCGTGGCCGAAGAGTTCGCTTTCCAGGAGATCGGCGGGGATTGCGGCGCAGTTTACCGCGACGAAGGGCTGCTCCGCGCGCGCCGAAACCTGATGCAGGAGCCGCGCCGCGACCTCCTTGCCCGATCCGGTCTCTCCGGTGATCAGCACCGGCAGGTCATGCGCCGCGTAGCGATCGATGAGGTCTTCGGCGTGCTGGATCGCGGGCGACCGGCCGAGCATGTATTCCTTCAGCCGCGCGCCCCCGCGCGTGCTGCGGCGGCCGGTGGCAATCCGCTTCAGGAAATCGTCCATGGCGAAGGGTTTGGTCATGAAGTCGACCGCGCCGGAGCGCATGAGGCGGACGGCCTGGTCGATCTCGGCGAAGCCCGTGACGAACAGGAACGGCGGCGTGTTCGGCTGCCGGGCCATTTGCTCGAACACCGCCTCGCCGGACATGTCCGGCAGGCGAATGTCGCAGATCACGAGGTCGAGCGCGCCGGCGACGCGGCCTAGTCCGGCAACGGCCTCGTGGCCCGTCTGCCACCAGCACACGTCCCAGCCTTCGAGTTCCAGCCGCTGGACGATGGAGCCGCCCATGACCGGATCGTCCTCGACCAGCCCGACGCGGGCGCGCTCAGGCGGCATGATTGCGTTCATGGGATGCTTCCTCCTTGATCGGCAGGATCAGGGTCACGACCGACCCTCCCGACGGTCTTGCTTCGACGGTGGCCCTTCCCCCGCAGGCTTCGACCATGCGGCGCACCATCCAAAGGCCGAGCCCTCTTCCGGCGCGGACGGCCGGGCCGGGATCGTCGTCGCTGAGCATGGCGATCGAATCCCTGGGCATTCCCGGACCCTCGTCCGAGACCCAAATCTTCAACCGGTGCGCCGTCCGCTCGACCCTCAGACCGATTTCGCCTGCCTCCGGCGTGGCGGCGCTGGCGTTGAGCAAAAGGTTCAGCACCGCCTGCCGCACCGGACCGCCAGGGATCGCAGCAGTGAACCCGGCCGGCCAGTCGACCCGCCAGTCCAGTCTCTGCCTGCGCCGGCGCAGCTCGGGTTTCATCAGTACCTTGATGTCCTCGAGGTCGTCGGCGCTCAGAGGCCGGGCGGATCGTTCGGGGCGGTAGGTGGCGAGCGCGGCCTCGACGACCTCGCGGATGCCGTTCAGCCCGCGCTCGATCAGACTGATCGAGGTGTCGCGCACGCCCGGCGTCCGCCCGTGCGTCTTCAGGGTGTCGATGGCGTTGAACAGACCGCCGAGCGGATTGTTGATCTCGTGCGCCATGCCCGAGGCCAGCCGCCCGAGACTTGCCAGCTTCTCCTCCTCGGCAAGCTGCATGGCGAAGTTGGCGCGTTCGCGCTCGGCATGAACGAGCGCATTGTAGCCGCTGAAGAGGCTCGCCACTTCGCCGCCCCGCGACGGGAACTCGCGCGACGAAATGGTTACGGCGACACCGTCCGCCGCA
>CATMOC010000595.1 GCA_950071955.1 uncultured Mesorhizobium sp.
CGGGTTGAGCTGCGACTTCTCGATGTCCTTGACCGTGATCAGCCCGACGCAGTGGCCGCGTTCGTCCACCACGAGCAGCTTCTCGATGCGACGCTGGTGCAGGAGCCGCTTGGCCTCTTCCTGGTCGACGTTTTCCGACACCGTGACGAGGTTCTCCTTCGTCATCAGTTCCGCGACCCGCTGGCTGGGGTCGGAGGCGAAGCGGACGTCGCGGTTGGTAAGGATGCCGACGAGCCGCCCCATGGTCTGGCCGCCCAGACCGCCGTCTTCGACCACCGGAATGCCCGAGATGCCGTGCGCGCGCATCAGAGCCTGCGCGTCGCCCAGCGTGGCTTCTGGTCCGATCGTCACCGGGTTGACCACCATCCCGGACTCGAACTTCTTGACCTGCCGCACCTCCTCGGCCTGCTGTTCGGGCGAGAGGTTGCGGTGGATCACGCCGATACCGCCGGCCTGGGCCATGGCGATCGCCAGTCGGGACTCCGTCACCGTATCCATGGCGGCCGAGAGGATCGGGACGTTGAGGTCGATGTCGCGGGCGATGCGGGTGCGCACGTCGGTCTGCCCGGGCATCACGTCGGAGTGGCCGGGCTGCAGCAGCACATCGTCGAAGGTCAGCGCTTCGGTGCCGGTTGCGGATACGATGATTCTCGCCATGGCCATTCCTTTAAAGTTGAAATCGGCGCCAGTCATTCGACCGCGCCGACTCTCCGGTTTCCCGTTGATGAATGGCGCTGGCTGGTACCATGGCCGCATGACAAAGAAAAGGCATTAGCGAGCATCTCCGGTTCCCAAATCCAGTCGATCGAACAGGTCCGCCAGAAAGGGTATCCACCGGCACGAGTACCTGCTCGCACGCGCTCTCAATCGGAACCGCCGCCCCTTCTCGATCTTTTGTGGCCGAATGCATTCTGCGGGACAGACCCCGCGAGCCCGTGTTAACGCCCCTCCAGGTCAAGAACAGGAACCTGCGTTGAACCGAACCATTCCGCTCGTGCTCGCTGTTGCCCTCTTCATGGAGCAGATGGACTCCACCGTCATCGCGACCTCGCTCCCGGCGATCGCCGCGGACATCGACACGAACCCGATTGCCCTCAAGCTCGCCCTGACAGCCTACCTCGTGTCGGTGGCGATCTTCATTCCGATCAGTGCCTGGATGGCGGATCGCTTCGGCGCCAAGCGGGTGTTCTGTACGGCGATCGGCGTTTTCGTTCTCGGATCGATCGCCTGCGCGACGGCGTCCTCGCTCGGCGGCTTCGTCCTGGCGCGGTTCCTTCAGGGCATGGGCGGCTCGATGATGACGCCCGTCGCCCGGCTACTGCTCGTGCGCGCGACGCCGAGGAGCAATCTCGTCTCCGCGATGGCCTGGCTGACAGTCCCGGCGCTCGTGGGGCCGCTGGTCGGACCGCCGGTCGGCGGCTTCATCACGACTTTCGTCAGCTGGCACTGGATCTTCCTCATCAACGTGCCGATCGGCGTAGCCGGAATCTGCGCAGCCTGGCTGCTCCTGCCGGAACTGGAGCGCGGCATCGCCGGGCGCATCGACTTCGCCGGCTTTGCGCTATCGGGAATGGCCGCCGCGGGCATCGTTTTCGGCCTCTCCGTCGTCAGCCTGCCCGCGCTTCCGCCGGTGTTCGGTTTCGCAACGCTCGCGCTCGGCATCTGCTCGGGCTTGCTCTACTTCCGGCACGCCCGGCGCGTCGAAAGGCCGATCCTCGACCTAGGGCTCTTCCGCAACCCGGTGTTCCGGGCAGCGATCAGCGGCGGCTCGCTTTTCCGCATCGGAGCCGGCGCGACACCCTTCCTGCTGCCGCTCATGTTCCAGCTCGGCTTCGGCCTCTCGCCTTTCCAGTCGGGTATGCTGACCTTCGCAGGAGCGTTCGGCGCGATCGGCATGAAGTTCTTCGCCAGCACAACCCTGCGCAAGGGTGGCTTCCGGACCGTGCTCATATCGACCGCAATTGCCGGCGGCATCTTCATCGGCGTCGCTGCGGCCTTCACGGCCGAGACTCCAGCCTGGATGATCATCGCCGTGCTCATCGTGGGCGGTTTCTTGCGTTCTCTCTTCTTCACCTCCGCCAACGCGCTGGTCTTCGCCGACATCGGCGACGACAAGGCGGGACAGGCCACCGCGATCGCTGCCGTCACCCAGCAGATTTCCATCGCGCTGGGCGTCGCGCTGGCCGGCGGCATCCTGGAGGGGGTGGCAATGTTCAGCGGCGACACGCTCGGGGCAACTGCATTCGCGATTGCCTTCGTGCTGGTCGGTCTCGTGACGTCCCTGGCCGCGCTTCCGTTCCTGGCGCTTCCGCCGGATGCGGGCAGCACCGTCTCCGGCCACCGCTCCAGCGGCGTGAATTCGCGCTCCCAGGTCGTGCCCGCGAAATAGGCGGCGGGATCTACTCCTGCTGCTCCTCGCGCTCAACGCGCCCCTTGAAGCCCTTGGCCAGGAGATAAAGCTCGACGGACTCTTCGCGTGAGGCCGGCGGCTTGACGTGATGGACGCTGGCAAAGCTCCTCTTGAGCATGTCCAGCACCTCGTTCTCCGTGCCGCCCTGGAAGGTCTTGGCGAGGAAGTGCCCGCCCGGCTTCAGGACGCTGACGGCGAAATCGGCGGCGACCTCGCACAGTTGCATGGTGCGGATGTGATCCGTCCGCCGATGGCCCGTGGTC
>CATMOC010000596.1 GCA_950071955.1 uncultured Mesorhizobium sp.
GCCGAACAGAACATCGCCAAGCTCTTTCTCTCGGCGTTCGTCCCGGGCATCCTCGCGGCGATCGGCTACATGATCGCGATCTCCATCTATGTCCGCCTCTATCCCGCTTCGGCCGGCAGCAGCCCGCGCGCACCGTACAGCGAGCGCTTCAAGGCGCTCTTCGACGTATGGCCGGTGCTCGTGGTCTTCTTCCTCGTCGTGGGAGGCATCTATTTCGGCTGGTTCACGCCGACCGAGGGTGCGGCCATCGGCGCGGCCGGCACCGGTATCATCGCTCTGGTGAACGGCGGTCTCACGTGGCGCACGTTCATCGATTCGGTGCTGGCAACGGCGGTCGCGACGGCGATGATCTTCTTCATCGTCTTCGGCGCCTCGATCTACAACGGGTTCCTGGCGCTGTCGCAGGTGCCGCAGGAAATCGCCGCGATGATCGTCGAATCGGGCTTCAACCCGTGGATCGTGCTCACCGTGATCCTCATCCTCTACCTGCTGCTCGGCTGCGTGATGGACTCGCTGTCCATGATCCTGCTGACCATCCCGATCTTCTTCCCGATCGTCAGTGCACTCGACTACGGCCTCAATCCCGAGGAGTTCGCGATCTGGTTCGGCATCATCGTCCTGATCGTGGTGGAAGTCGGCCTGATCACGCCGCCGGTGGGCATGAACCTGTTCGTCATCAACTCGATGGCGAAGGATACGCCGATCTCCGCGACCTATCGCGGGGTGACGCCGTTCGTCATCACCGATCTCGTGCGCACTACGATCCTGGTGATCTTCCCGCCGATCTCGCTTTTCCTGCTGCGATGGCTCTACTGAGCCGCAATGGCCTCTGAACGCTCCGGGCCGCCGGCGAGTTCGCACATCGCCATGTGGTGCGAGAGGAAGACCTTTCCGGAGAGATGGGACAGGAAATCCGTCCGCTTCAGCGCGTCCATCACCGGACCCTTCACTTCCGACAGGTGAAGCCTGACCCCCATGTCCTTCAGGCGATGGTTGATCGCCTCGAGCGACTCCAGTGCGCTCATGTCGATCAGGTTCACCGCCGGGCAGGCGAGCACGACGTCGCGGACTTCCGCGCGTGATGCGACGAGGTCGTAGAGATAGTCCTCCAGATAGCGCGCATTGGCGAAATAGAGGCTTTCGTCGACGCGCAGCGAAATCACGCCCGGCACCGTCGCGACCTCGTGGCGAAGCACGTTCCGGTAGTGCTCCGTGCCAGGCACGCGGCCGATGACCGCCATGTGCGGCTTCGAAGTTCGGTAGAGGTGGATCAGGATGGACAGGACGACGCCGGTCACCACGCCGATCTCCACGCCGAGCGCCAGCGTCGACAGGATCGTGGCGGCGACGGCGATGAAGTCGGCCTTCGAGTAGATCCATGTCTTGCGCAGGATCGAGAGATCGATCAGCGACAGCACCGCGACGATGATGGTGGCGGCTAGCGTAGCCTGCGGCAGGTAGGCGAGCAGCGGCGTCAGGAGCAGCGTGGCCAGCGCGAGTCCGACGGCGGTGAAGGCGCCGGCCGCAGGCGTCTCGGCGCCGGCGTCGAAGTTGACGACCGATCGCGCGAAACCGCCGGTGACGGGATAACCGCCGGTGAAGGCCGCGGCGACGTTCGAGGCGCCGAGCCCGATCAGTTCCTGATCCGGATCGATGCGCTGGCGCTTTCGCGCGGCGAGGGTCTGCGCGACCGACACCGACTCGACGAAGCCGATCAACGAGATCAGCGCCGCGGGTCCGGCCAGGCTCCAGATCAGGTCCGGCGCGAAGGAAGGCATCGTCAGCGGCGGCAGCCCCTGCGGCACTCCGCCCACCAGCTTCACGCCCTTTTCACCGAGGTCGAAGGCCCATGCGGAGAGCGTGGTGACCGCCACCGCTGCGACCGGTCCAGACTTGGTCAGGACGTCGGCAACGCGCGGCCCAAGGCCCGACCGCAGCAGCAGCGGCTTCAGGCCCTTCCGGACCCAGAAGAGGAAGGCGAGGGAGGCGAGGCCGATGGCCAGCGTGATCGGATTCGTCTCACCGATCGTCTCGACGAGCGAGATGCCGAGTTCCAGAAGGCTGTGTCCTCCCGCGCCGGTTCCCAGGATGTGCTTCAGCTGGCTTGCGGCAATGATCAGGCCGGACGCGGTGATGAAGCCTGCCACGATCGGATGCGAGAGCAGATTGGCCAGGAATCCGAGACGGAAGACGCCCATCAGCAGCAGGAACAAGCCGGACAGGAATGCCAGCGTGATGGCGGCAACGACGTAGCCGGCCGTTCCCTGCTCCGCGATGCCGCCGACGGCCGCCGCCGTCATCAGCGAGACCACCGCGACGGGGCCGACGGCTACGAGTCGACGGCGGGTTACGGCACCTACCGCTGGGGCCCGACCACCTGGACCTATGGCTACGAGCGCTCGGAAGACCGGCGCGGCCCCTCGCCTGACGACGTGACGCTGCGGGTCACCAGCATTCCGCTGCGCACGTTCGAGATCACCCGCGAGGGCGATCACCTGGTGCTCGAAGACGCGGCGCAGACGCTCCGGTGGGACTACGACATTCCGGCCCGGACGTTCACGCTGATGGGCCGCGACAGGCAAATCATCCGGAAATACCGCCGGGTCAACTGACCCGGCGTGCGATCCTCACGCGCCGGCATGCCAGCGAGCCTGAGGGTCCCCGAAAGCCGC
>CATMOC010000597.1 GCA_950071955.1 uncultured Mesorhizobium sp.
GACGAGTTCCAGTTGTCGTGGATGATTTCGGTGTCCGAGCCGGCCGGCGCGCAAAGGCTCGCCGAGGAGGGGCTCGGAGCGGGCTACGAGGTGTTCGACGTCAAGGTGGGCATGCACGGCGAGGCGGGCGACCTCGAACTCGTGCGGGCCACTCGTGCGGTCGCGAGCGACCGCGTCATCCAGGTCGACGCCAATCGCGGCTATTCGCTGGCGGCGGCCCGGCGACAGGCGGCGCGCTTCGCCGACCATGGCGTGACGCTGTTCGAACAGCCGCTGGACGGGTTCAATCTCTCAGGCTACCGCGCCCTTTGCGCCGCGAGCAATGTCGAAATCGGCATCGACGAGAGCTTGCGGTCCACGGCCGATCTCATCGAATACGTGCGGGCCGACGCGATCCACGTCGCCGTTGCCAAGGTCCAGCGCAATTCCGGCCTCTACCGCTCGCGGCAGCTCTGCGAGACCGCGCAGGCCGCCGGGCTCGGCCTGTCGCTGTCGGGCCTCACGGAAACCGATCTCGGCCTTGCCGCGGGGCTCCATCTTGCCGCCGCCTTCGACATCTCGCCCCTGCAGCTCAACGGGCCGCAATACATCGAGACGCCGTTCCTGGCCGAGCGCGTGTGGCGCGGCGGCGGAACGGTCCGTCTTCCGGACGGTCCGGGCCTGGGGGTCGAGGTCGACGAGGGCTGGGTGCGCAGCCATGCCGTGGAGGTCAGCCTGTGAACTTCGTGATCCGCAAGTTCATGGACTACCTGCCGGCGCTGGTGCTCTTCGGGGCGCTGCTCGTCCTGTGGCAGATGGCGGTGACCGTGTTCGGGATACGCCAGTACCTGCTGCCGAGCCCCGCCTCCGTGCTGGCGGCGATGACGTCGGGCCAGATCGACTGGGCCGGGCACATCGCGGTGACCGCGGCGGCGATCTTCGGCGCCTTCGTGATCGCGGCGGTCGGCGGGATCGCGCTCGGCATCGTGATCGCCTGGTCCGATGTGATGAGCCGGGCGTTGATGCCTTTCCTGGTCTTCGTCAACACCTTGCCCAAGGTGGCGGTGGCGCCGCTTTTCCTGCTGTGGCTCGGCTACGGCATTCTTCCCAACATGCTGATCGGCGCGCTGATCGGCTTCTTCCCGGTCGTCATCAACACGGCGGTGGGCCTGTCGCAGATCGACAGCGACATGCTCGACCTGGGACGGGTGTTCAATGCGCCCAAATGGAAGGTCTTCGCCAAGATCCGCATACCCAATGCCTATCCCTACATCCTTTCGGCTCTGAAGGTGACCGCGACGGCCGCCGTGGTCGGCGCCATCGTCGGCGAGTTCGTGGCCTCGCAGCGCGGGCTCGGCTACGTGATCATCACCTCCCAGAGCAGCATGAACACGCCGCTGGCCTTCGGGGCGCTCGTCTGGATTTCGATCATCGGGCTGGCGCTGTTCGGCGCGGTCGCGGGCCTGTCGCGTGTGGTGGCCCCTTGGGCCGAGGGACAAGAAGCGAATTAACCGCCCGAAAACGGGCAACAATGGGAGACTGGACATGCTGAAGAGACTGATTGCGACTGCGGCCCTGGCCGGGCTGATGGCTTCCCCGGCCCTGGCGCAGGAGAAGTTCAACTTCGCGCTCAACTGGTTCCCGGTCGGCGACCACGCGGCCTACTGGGTGGCGCTGGAGAAGGGCTACTTCACCGACAAGGGCCTCGATGTCACGCTGGAAAACTCGAAGGGGTCCGCCGATTCGATCGCCAAGGTCGATACCGGAGCGGCCGATGCGGGCCTGGCCGACAGCGCGGTGGTGATCGCCTCGCGGGCGAGGGGCACGACGGTCAAGGTGGTGGGCATGGTGTTCGACAAGACACCGCTCAACATCTTCTCATCGAAGGAGAATCCGGTCACCGAGCCCAAGCAGCTCGAGGGCAAGACCATTGGCGCGCCTCCCGGCGACGGCCAGCGCCAGATGTGGCCGGCCTTCGCGAAGGCGAACGGCATCGACGACAGCAAGGTGACCTGGGTGAACATCGAGCCGGCCGCCAAGATCGCGGCGCTGGCCGAAAAGCGCGTCGACACGGTTGCCGACTATACGACCGGCCTGCCGCTTTACGAGAAGCCGATGGGCGAGGGCAACGTCGTCATGATGCCCTGGGCCGACCACGGCTTCGACATGTATTCCATGTCGATCATGGCCAGCGAGGCGACGATGTCCGAGCGGCCGGAAGTGCTGAAGGCCTTCCTCGAAGCCGCCTACATGGGCTGGCGAGACGTGCTCGCCAATCCGGACGAGGCGATGGCGATCTTCAAGAAGCGCGTGCCGGAAATCGACGAGACCCTGATCGCTGCCAACATGAAGATGGGCCTCGAACTGCTGAAGACCGACCGGTACAAGGAGAACGGCATCGGCTGGATCGAGGAGGCCAAGATGTGCGCTTCCGTGGACCTCGTGAACACCTATATGGGCCTTCCGAGCGAGGTCGCCTGCGCCGACACCTATACAACCGAGTTCCTGCCCAAGGTCGAGATGCCTTGACCGGATGTATGGTGGACGAGGCGTTCGCGTGGCCAAGTCGATGATCAATCTCGAGCGCGTCGGCATGGTCTACGAGACCGGAAGCGGCTCGGTCGAGGCACTGCGCGACATCACCCTGTCCGTGGCCGACGGGGAGTTCGTGGGCGTGCTCGG
>CATMOC010000598.1 GCA_950071955.1 uncultured Mesorhizobium sp.
GGCGGCGCTGATCCAGATGATCCGGGACGGCCGGCTCGCCGGCGCCGGTCTCGACGTCTTCGAGCACGAGCCGGCGATCAATCCCAAACTCGTCAAGCTCGCCGCCCAGGGCAAGATCGTGCTCCTGCCCCACATGGGCTCCGCCACCATCGAGGGCCGCGTCGACATGGGCGACAAGGTCATCATCAACATCCGCGTCTGGGCGGATGGTCATCGGCCTCCAGACCGGGTGCTGCCGGCGAGGATGTGAACGGTGAGGGACTGCCTTGCCTATGCCGCCTCGGCTGCAGCGATGCCGCATAGGAGAAGCCGCAGCTTCAGGGCAGCCAGCTCGGATGGCGCCATGCCGAGGCGGTTCAGATCCTTCCAGACCGGAAGGCTCACCAGCGTCGCGACCACGCCGACCGCCCGCGGATCGGGATCCGGTGGCGAGAGGGCTTCCCTGACCAGCGCTTCGATCCCCGCTCCGACGGCCCTCAGGAAACCACCGAGTTCCGGGATCATGTCGCTGTCCCGCGCCGCGAGCGTGAGGCGTTGCCAGCCTCGCTCATAGAAAGCGTCGGTTTCGGCGATCAGCCGCGCCAGCTTCTCTTCCCGAGTATGAAGGCCGGCGAAACGAGCTGCCGCGTCTTCCGGCACCGGTGGCCGCATCTGCGCCCAGACATGCATCCCGCAGTTGCGCACGAGCTCTCCAGTCGTGGCAAAGTGCCTGTGCACCGTCGCCTGGCCTACTCCGGCCCGCTCGGCGATATCCGCGAACGTCGTAAAGGCGGGCCCCTTCTCGTCATGGAGTTGCATGGTCGCCTGGAGGATCCGGTCGCGGATCTCTTTCATCGCCTGTTCGCGCTTCTCCATCCTGTAGGAGCGAGCCATGGAATCACCGATTGACAAAATCAAATTTTCACGAAATAAGCTATCCGCTAAATCGGATCAGTCAAGGCTGGATCTCGCATGTTGCAAACAGCCGGTTTCGCGAAGAGCATGTTCTGGCCGCGTCCCGGTCTCCGGTTCATCGTCGTGGACGACGAACCTGAGATCCGGCACATGCTGTGTGAGTACCTCGGCCGCGACGAGGTGACCGTGGACTGCTGTGCCAATGCAGCCGAACTGGACGCGGCGCTCGACGCCGGTCCCGCCGACCTGATCGTGCTCGACGTCCTCATCCCCGGCGAAGACGGCATCTCCATCGCGCGCCGCCTGCGCGCAGCCGGGTCGGTCCCCATCATCATGCTGACGGCCCTGGACGACGTGGTCGACCGGCTGGTCGGGCTTGAGATCGGTGCGGACGACTACCTGACGAAGCCGTTCGACCTGCGCGAACTCGCCGCGCGCGTGCGCGCAGTGCTGCGTCGCGCGACGCCCGCTCCGCCGGTGCCTTCACCGTCCTCGGCGAGCCCTGGGGAACATGTCGGCTTCGGCCGCGTCTGGCTCGATCTCCAAAACCGCTGCCTTGCGGACGGGTCCGGTGCGAGGATCGCGATCACCGCGACCGAATTCGCGCTGCTGGAACTCTTTGCTCGCAACCCCAACACCGTCCTGTCACGATCGCGGCTCCTCGATCTCGACGACGGCGCGGGTGAGCGCTGCATCGACATTCGCATCGCGCGTCTGCGCAAGAAGACCGAGGTCGATCCGGCCAAGCCCCGGGTCATCAGGACGGTCCGCAACGCCGGCTACATATACGTTCCACCCCGAAACCTTGCATGACGATGCCGGGGACCGCGCCCGATGCGGTCGCGCCGGGGCATGCGCCTGCTCCGGAAGTCCACGCCGCCGTCCTCGCAGCCGTCGTCGAATCGGCGCTCGACGCCGTCATCGTGACGGACGAGAAGGGCATCGTCGTCACCATCAATCCCGCCGCCGAGACGACCTTCGGCTATTCGCGGGAAGAAGCGCAGGGCCGGTCGATCGCCTCCCTCATCGTGCCCGAGCACCTGAGGACGGCGCATGATGACGGGATGGCACGCTATCAGCGCACGCGCGTCCCCCATGTCCTCGGCAAGCGCGTGGCCATGGAGGCGGCCTGCAAGGACGGGCGCATCATTCCAGTCGAACTGGCGATCACCGAGGTCTCGCTTCCCGACCAGCGTCTCTTCACCGCCAACCTGCGCGATCTTTCCTCAGCCAGGGCCGCCGAACGCGAGATCAATCGCCAGCAAGGCCTGCTGCACCAGAGCGAGAAGCTCGCCGCGCTGGGCTCGCTGCTTGCGGGAGTCGCGCATGAACTGAACAACCCGCTTTCCGTCGTGCTCGGACAGGCCATGATGCTGCGCGAAGAGATCGCGGCTCCCGGCGACAGTGCCGTCGCGGCCCAGCGCGTGGAGCGGATCGAAGCCGCGGCGCAGCGATGCGCCCGCGTTGTCCGCTCCTTCCTCGCGATCGCGCGCCAGCGCGAGGCGGCGAGGCAGGCGTTCGACCTGGTGCCCCTGCTCGACCAGTCCATCGATCTCGTCATCTACGGATTGCAGAGCGGCGGCGTGGAAATAGTGCGGGACTACGGCACCGGCCTTCCCATGGTGTTCGCCGACCCTGACCAGGTCCAGCAGATCGTCATCAATCTGCTCGTCAACGCTGGACAGGCGATGGAGCGGCAGGTCGGGGAAAAGCGGATCACCATCGCGGCAAGGGCCGGACGCGGCGTCCTGTCCCTC
>CATMOC010000599.1 GCA_950071955.1 uncultured Mesorhizobium sp.
CGCCTCGTCGAAGGCCCGGTGCACGGTCGGCTGTCCCCGCCGCAGGTCGTCGTCGTCCATGGCGGGAAGGTCGTCGTGGATCAACGAATAGCAATGGACGCATTCGAGCGCCGCGGCGACCCTCAGGGGGGCCGGACCGGTCGCGCCGAACAGGGCGGCGCTCTCCAGCAACAGGAACGGCCGCAGCCGCTTTCCCCCGCTCAGGGCGCCATGGCGAATAGCCTGCATCAGGCCGGACGGCCGCGCCACTTCGCCGTCGCGCGGGCGATCATCGAGAAGGGAGCGCAGCATGGATTCCACGGCATCGGCATGTGCCATGCGCGTCGCTTCGAAGAGGGTTTCGACATCGGCTTGCATGGCGGCGAGCGATGGCCGCAAATTCTTCGGGGGTCAAGCACGGCGTGCGGGCGTTGCGCCGGGAGTTCGCGCGCTTTATGTCCACGGCAGGTGAAGCGACAGTATGCCCGTTTTGGAAACACCCGAAATTGACCCAGAGCCCGCGGAGGGCCCAATGGCGCGCCGCGCGGCGAAACAGAGACAATCCCGTTCCACGCTGCGCAGGTGGCTGGGCCTCGTCGTGGTGGCGCTGGTCGCGCTCGCCCTCATACCGGTAGCCCTGACGCTCCTCTATCTGCTGCCCTTCGTCCATCCGATCTCGACCCTGATGGCGAAGAACCTCGTCACCCTCGAGGGCTACGAGCGCGAATGGGTTCCCCTGGAGGAAATCGCGCCGGTCCTCGTCCACTCCGTGATCATGTCGGAGGACGGCCAGTTCTGCTCACACAGGGGCATCGACTGGGGCGCGCTGAACGAGGTGATCGACGGCGCGCTGGCGGGCGAGGAGACCCGCGGCGCCTCGACGATACCCATGCAGACGGTCAAGAACCTGTTCCTCTGGCAGGGGCGCTCCTTCGTGCGCAAGGCGCTGGAAGCCCCGATGGCGCTCGCCTTCGATGCGGCGGTCTCCAAGAAGCGCACGATGGAAATCTACCTCAACATCGTGGAGTGGGGACCCGGCATCTATGGCGCCGAAGCCGCGGCGCAGCACCATTTCGGAGTATCGGCGGCCAAGCTGTCGCGCCGGCAGGCGGCCCTTCTCGCGGTGACGCTTCCCAACCCGATCGCCCGGACGCCCGGACGCCCGACGCCCGGACTGAACAGGCTCGCCAGCGTCATCGAGAAACGGGCGCAACAGGCCGGCTCCCACATCCGTTGCGTCAAATAGGTCGCCAAGCGCGACGGTGCGACAAAAATTTGGCGACCCCGCTGGCCAAAGCGGGCTCCAGCGTGTATAGGCACGCGACTTTCAAAAAACAGCCTGTCGCGACTGGCTCTTCGAAACGAGGGCGCGGCGGGCTTTGACCGATCGATGGAGCAGGTTCCATGGCTGTACCGAAAAGAAAAACCTCGCCGTCCAAGCGCGGCATGCGTCGCGCCGCCGATGCGTTGAAGGCCCCGACCTACGTCGAGGACAAGAATTCGGGCGAACTTCGCCGTCCGCACCACATCGACTTGAAGACCGGCATGTATCGCGGCCGTCAGGTTCTCGAATCCAAGGAAAGCTGAGCCTCCTTCAGGCTTCTTTCCCGTAGCGCATCGACCGGCTTCGCGCCGGTCTTTTGCGTTTGTGGCCGGGCATCATCTTGACGCTGCGTTCCGGCCCGCTACACCGGTGCGGACCTTACAAAGCGAGTGCGCAATGGCCTCCATCCCGCTGCTGATCGTCCCGTTCATCATTTTCAATCTCGGCCTTGCCGGAATGCTCGGAGGCGGAGCGGCCGGGCCGTGGGAGCAGGTGCTCTTCACCATCCCGATGATGTCGGGTGGCGACTGGTCGATGACGCTCGGCGACCTGACCATCCTGATCGCACTCATCCTGCTCTTCGTCGAGATCATGAAATCGACGCGGACGTCGAACGCCTCGGTCATCGACCACCTCCTCTCGACCTTCGTCTTCGTCGCCTATCTCGTCGAATTCCTCCTGGTGCGCGGCGCTGCGCATTCGGTCTTCTTCATCCTGCTCGTCATCGCCCTGGTCGATCTCGTGGCCGGCTTTTCCGTCTCGATCCGCTCGGCGGGACGCGACGTCAGCTTCAACTGAGGCCGCCGGCTCAACCTCCGTCCGCCGCGAATCCCGCGGCTTCGATGCCGGCGACCGCCGCAGCCTCGTCGTTGTCCGACGTATCGCCTGATATTCCGACCGCGCCCACGATCTCTCCGTCGCGGTTCAGGATGAGCACGCCCCCCGCAACCGCGACGATCCGTCCGCCCGAAACATCTGACACGCCAGCCATGAGGTGCGGGCGTTCCTTGGCGAACGCTTCCAGCCGGCGCGAACCCGCACCGATCGAAAGCGCCCCGTAGGCCTTTCCTGCCGACATTTGCGGCCTGAGGAAGGACGCACCATCCTGACGCTGGAACGCGACGAGGTGCCCGCCCGCATCCAGCACAGAAACGCCGAGGGGCTTGAGCCCCAGTTCCGCGCCCCGGGCGAACGCCCCCTCGATGATGGCGTTGGCAGTGGCGAGTGTCAGTGAGGACATCTACCTGTCCTTCCGTCCATGGATCACACCGCCAAACCGTGCCAGAAAGTCGCGGTGAGTCGGTCGGCGGCACTATTGCGACTGCCTGTGTCACGAACAAGAGGCGC
>CATMOC010000600.1 GCA_950071955.1 uncultured Mesorhizobium sp.
AACAACCGTCGTGGCGGTCGCGACGAGCCGGATGACGGCATCGTCGAGAAGCTCGTGCACATCAACCGCGTCTCGAAGACGGTGAAGGGCGGTAAGCGCTTCGGCTTCGCCGCGCTGATGGTCGTCGGCGACGGCCAGGGTCGCGTCGGCTTCGGACACGGCAAGGCACGCGAAGTGCCGGAAGCGATCACCAAGGCGACCGCTGCCGCACGCAAGAAGATGATCCGCGTCCCGCTCAAGGAAGGCCGCACGCTGCATCATGACGGCAAGGGTCGTTTCGGTGCGGGCAAGGTCACCGTTCGTTCGGCGCCCGCCGGTACCGGCATCATCGCCGGTGGTCCGATGCGTGCCGTGTTCGAGAGCCTTGGCGTCGCCGACGTCGTGACCAAGTCGGTCGGCACTTCTAACCCGTACAACATGATCCGGGCGACGTTCGACGCGCTGCAGAACCAGAGCTCGCCGAAGTCGGTCGCCCAGCGTCGCGGCAAGAAGGTCGCCGATCTCATGGGCCGTGCCGCCGGTGCGACCAAGGAAGAGGCCGAGGCTGACGCCGCGGCTGTCGTGGAGTAAGATCGATGGCTGCCAAGAAAACCGTCAAGATCAAGCAGATCGGCTCGCCGATCCGCCGTCCCGAAAGCCAGCAGAAGATCCTGCGCGGCCTCGGGCTCGGCAAGATGCACAAGGTGGTCGAACGCCAGGACACCCCCGAGGTGCGCGGCGCGATCGCCAAGATCCCCCACCTCGTCGAGGTGGTGGACTAACCATTCAAGGCGGCCCGGCTATGCCCGGGCCGTTTCCTTCAGCGCGAGACAAGCGAAAGCGAGTGCAGAATTATGAAACTCAACGATCTTCGTGACAACAAGGGTGCCCGCAAGGGCCGGATGCGGGTCGGCCGCGGTATCGGTTCGGGCAAGGGCAAGACCGCGGCGCGCGGCCAGAAGGGCCAGAAGAGCCGTTCGGGCGTCAGCGTGAACGGTTTCGAGGGCGGCCAGATGCCGCTCCACATGCGCCTGCCAAAGCGTGGTTTCAACAACCCGTTCGGCAAGGACTTCGCCGAGGTGAACATTGGCATGGTCCAGAAGTTCATCGACGCCAAGAAGCTCGACGCCAAGAAGGCGATCGACCACGAAGCGCTCAAGGCCGCCGGCCTTGCGCGCGGCGGCAAGGACGGTGTCCGACTGCTTGGCAAGGGCGAACTGACCAGCAAGGTCCAGTTCAAGGTCGCCGGCGCGTCGAAGGGCGCGATCGAAGCGGTCGAGAAGGCCGGCGGTTCGGTCGAGGTGAACGCGCCTAAGAAGGCCGAAAAGGCCGACGCCGAATAAGCATTGCGCATCCCGGGCCTGGTCCGGGATCTCTTCCCCTCGCGCCGCCGCGCCTGTGGATAGAGATCCGGGTTCGAGGCCCGGGATGACGCTTTTTCCCGGGGTAGGGTTCGACAACCGCGACACGGCTCCCTATCTCTCCTGTCCACGCCGGGAGGGCCGGCGAAAATCAGGACCAGATTTCCCATGGCATCACGCGCCGACAACATGGCCAGCGGCCTCAGCCTCGCCAATTTTTCGAAGGCGACCGAACTCAAGCAACGCATCTGGTTCACGATCGGTGCGCTGGTCGTGTTCCGCTTCCTGAGCTTCGTTCCGCTGCCGGGGGTCAACCCGCTCGCGCTCGCCAATCTGTACGAGAACGCCCAGGGCGGCATCCTCGACATCTTCAACACGTTTTCGGGCGGCAGCCTCGAGCGTATGAGCCTCATCGCGCTCGGCGTCATGCCCTACATCACCGCGTCGATCGTCATCCAGATGGCCGCCGCGCTGCATCCGTCGCTGATGGCGCTCAAGAAAGAGGGCGAAGCGGGCCGCAAGAAGCTCAACCAGTACACCCGGTACGGCACGGTCTTCCTGTGCGCGATCCAGGGGTGGTTCATCGCCGCCGGTCTCGAAGCCTTTGCGGCATCGAACGGGATCCAGGCGGTGGTCAATCCGGGCTACATGTTCCGCATCGGTGCGGTCATCTCGCTGATCGGCGGCACGATGTTCCTGCTGTGGCTGGGCGAGCAGATCACCTCGCGCGGGATCGGCAACGGCGTCTCGCTGATCATCATGGCAGGCATCGTCGCCCAGATGCCGCAATTCGTCGGCAACATGCTCGAAGGCGCGCGCTCGGGGTCGATCTCGTCCTTCCTGATCATCGGCCTGATCGTGATGATCGTCGTGCTGATCCTCGGCATCTGCTTCATGGAGCGCGCCCAACGTCGCCTGCTGATCCAGTATCCCAAGCGCGCAAACCAACGCGGGATGATGCAGGCCGACCGTTCGCACCTGCCCTTGAAGCTCAACACCGCTGGCGTGATCCCGCCGATCTTTGCGAGTTCGCTGCTGCTCTTGCCGCTGACGATCACGCAGTTCGCGGGCAACCAGCTCGATGCCGAAAGCGGCGTCGGCGGAGCGCTCGGTACGGTGCTGCTATACCTGCAGCACGGTCAGCCGCTCTACATGCTGCTCTATGCCGCGCTGATCGTGTTCTTCACCTTCTTCTACACCGCGGTGGTGTTCAATCCGGAAGAGACGGCTGACAACCTGAAGCGCAATGGCGGCTTCATCCCCGGCATTCGTCCGGGTAAGCGGACCGCCGACTA
>CATMOC010000601.1 GCA_950071955.1 uncultured Mesorhizobium sp.
CCAGCTCGCCATGCGCATGGCGGGCAGGGACGTGCTGCGCGATTCCGACATGCAGGCGGCCACGATAGGTGACGCGATCGATCCCGGTACCGATCTGGACGGGCTGCAACGCGGCGATCTGGTCTTCTGGAAAGGCCACGTCGCGATCATGACCGACGCCGAAAACATCATTCACGCCAACGGCCACACCATGCTGGTGTCGCGGGAGCCCCTCGCCCGGGCCGTCTCCCGCATCGGCTATCTCTACGGCCAGCCAACCGGCTTCCGGCGCCCCTGACCCCGAAGGTTCAGTAGCCGGCTTCGCGGTCCACCAGGTTGCGCAGCGGTTCGCCCCGGTCGAATGCGTCCATCTGGTCGAGCATCGGACCCGCAAGATGCGCTGGGTCGGACGTAGCGGCGGCGTGCGGGGTGACGAATACCTTCTCATGCACCCAGAGCGGGCTCTCGAGCGGCAGCGGCTCGGTCTCGAAGACGTCGAGGCTCGCTTCCCTGAGCATCCCCTCGTCCAGCGCGCGCGCGATGTCGGCGTCCTTCTGAAGCCTGCCGCGGCCGGCATTGATCAGCACTGCGCCGCCGATCGCGTTGTCGCGGCGCAACCTGGAAAGCAGTTCGAAGTCGATGATGCCCGTCGTCTCGGGCGTCAGCGGCAGGAGGACGACGAGGATATCCGTGCCGGCGAGAAAAGCGTCCAGTTCCCCTGCGCCCCCAAAGGTCTCGACGCCGTCCATGCGCGTGCCGGTTCGGCTCCAGCCTTTGACCGTGTAGCCGAGCGCTAGCAACACCTTCGCGGCGGCGCGCCCCAGATTGCCGAGCCCCATGATGCCGACCGAAACCGCGCCGGCCGGCGGCTGCGGCGGCTCGTGCCAGACCTTGCGCTTCTGCTGGTCGCGGTAGAGTCGTCCCTGGCGATGGTGATCCAGCACGCGCCAGCAGACATATTCGGTCATGTACTGGGTAAGATTGTCGGCCACGACGCGCACGATCGGCACCTCGGGCAGCCCCGGATCGGCAAAGAGGTGATCGACGCCGGCGCCGATCGAGAAGACCGCCTTCAGGTTCGGCAGCCTGGAAAGCACATTCGGCTTCTGCTTCCAGACGACGGCGTATTCGATCGACGGATCGGCTTCCCCTGCCGGCTCCAGCACCACCTCGCGGCGAACCGAAAGCAGTTCGTGCCAGCGCCGCGGATTGAACCCAGTCACGGACAGGAGGATGCGACCTTTATTCGGATCGGACATTTGCGAACTCGCGAATTCTTGACTCTTACTCGCTGACGACGCCAGCGGGCGCGGTAGCGATGTCGAACGCGGCTGCGATCAGCGCCTTGGTATAGTCGGTCTTCGGGCTACGGAAGATCTGTTCCGATGGTCCAGCCTCCACGATCTTGCCGTTGCGCATGACGATCACCTCGTTGGCCAGCGCACGCACCACCTTGAGGTCGTGGCTGATGAAGAGGTAGGCGAGTTGGTGCCGCTTCTGCAGGTCGCGCAGGAGGTCGACCACCTGCGCCTGCACGCTCATGTCGAGCGCCGAGGTCGGTTCGTCCAGCATGACGAACTTCGGCTTCAGCACCATGGCCCGCGCGATCGCAATGCGCTGGCGCTGTCCCCCGGAGAATTCGTGCGGGTAGCGGAAGCGGGTTGCGGGATCGAGGCCGACTTCCTTCAGCACATCGATCACCAGCGCGTCGCGCTCATCCGCCGAGAGCTTCGGCTGATGGATACGCAAGCCTTCCTCGATGATCTCGGAGACCGACATGCGCGGGCTGAGTGACCCGAACGGGTCCTGGAAGACGATCTGAAGCTCGCTCCTGAGCGGCCGCATGTGGTTGAAAGACAATGTGTCGATCTCGCGGCCGGCGAATTCGATGCGCCCCTTCGACGAGATCATGCGGCAGAGCGCCAGGCCGAGCGTCGTCTTGCCCGAACCGGATTCCCCGACCACACCCACGGTCTGGCCGGCCCGCATCGTGATGTCGATCCCGTCCACCGCTTTCACATGGTCGACCGTGCGGCGCAGGAAGCCCTGCTTGATGGGGAACCAGACCCTGATCTCCTCGCCCTTCATGACCTCGCGCGCCGAACGGTCCGTGGCGGGCGGCTCGCCTTTGGGCTCGGCGGCAAGCAGGTGGCGGGTATAGTCGTGCTGCGGGTTCTCGAAGATTTCCTTTGTCGGTCCGCTCTCCACGATCTTGCCCTTCGTCATCACGCAGACCCGATCGGCGATGCGCCGCACGATGCCGAGATCGTGGGTGATGAACAGCATCGACATGCCGTTCTTCTCCTTGAGTCCGTCGAGCAGTTCGAGGATCTGCGCCTGCACGGTCACGTCGAGCGCCGTCGTCGGCTCGTCGGCGATCAGGAGCTTCGGCTCGTTGGCGAGAGACATGGCGATCATGACGCGCTGCCGCTGGCCGCCCGACAGCTGGTGCGGATAGGCGCCGAGCCGCTTCTCCGGTTCGCGGATGCCGACCTCGTTGAGGAGTTCGATCGCGCGGTCGCGTGCCTGCCTGTCGCTCATTCCCTGGTGCAGCTTCAGCACCTCGCCGATCTGCCGCTCGATAGAGTGGGGCGGATTGAGCGAGGTCATCGGCTCCTGGAAGATCATGGTGATGTCCTTGCC
>CATMOC010000602.1 GCA_950071955.1 uncultured Mesorhizobium sp.
TCAACCGGCGCTTCATCGAGGGCCAGATGCGACCCGGCCCGCGCGGCGCCTCCGAATTCGCCGAGACGGTCGACCGGCTGGTCGGCTTCGCCGAGACGACCAATGCCATCCCGCCGGTGCTGCTCGGCGACGTCCACGACGCCTATCTCGGCGATCCGCGGGTGCGCGCCTTCCTTCTTGCCGAAAACCCGGCCGCAGCGCGTGCCATCGCGCAGCGCTTTTCCGACGCCCGCCGCCGCGGCCTGTGGCATCCTCTGCGCAATTCCGTGGATCACGACCTGGCGGCGCTGATCGCCGAGGCGCGCGGACTGGAGGCAGCGGCATGAACGCCATCCTTCGCCGCGGCGCCTGTCCGTCGCTGTCTTCCCCGATGCAGACCGGCGACGGCCTGCTGGTGCGCATCAATCCAAAGTTCGGGAACCTGTCACCACGCCAGCTCGCCGGCATCGCCGCGGCGGCCCAACGCCACGGCAACGGGGTTCTGGAGATCACCTCGCGCGGAAGCCTGCAAGTTCGGGGACTTTCGCCTGTGAGCGCCGCGTCTTTCGGAGAAGCCATCGCGGCCCTCGGCGTCGACGCGCTCTCCGGATTGCAGATCGGAGTCGGGCCGCTCGCCGGCCTCGATGCGAACGAGACCGCCGACCCACGCCCGCTGGCTGAAGCCATCCTGAGCAAGGTTGCCGGGCGCGATCTTTCTGGCCGACTTGCGCCAAAGGTTTCGGTGGTGGTCGACGGCGGCGGCGCCCTCAACCTGTCCGGCGTGCTGGCCGACATCCGCGTCGAGGCTGACGGCGACGGCTGGGTGGTCATGGCGGGCGGCGGACGGACGGACGCGCGCATCATCGGGCGCGGCGATGCCGAGCAAGCCGCGGCCGCGGCGGTCTCGCTGCTCGAAGCCCTTGCCGCAGGTGGCCGCGAGACGCGCGGCCGCGATCTGTCGGCCGACGCGTTGTCACGCGCCGGGACTAATCTGGAACCTGCAGCGAACCCGGAGCGACCGGCGCCGTCCGCGCCGGTGGGCACCTTCGCTCTGAAGCACGGCACCGGCGCGCGCGGCTTCGCCCTCTCCTTCGGGCAGATGCGCGCCTCCGCGCTTTCGGAATTCGCCGAAGCAATCGATCCCTGCCACGAAATCCGCCTCGCGCCTGGCAAGGGCCTGCTCGTCATCGGATCTCCCGCGGACGACGGGGCGGGCCTGGTCGCTGCCGCCGAGCGGCTGGGTCTCGTCACACGCGCCGACGACCCGCGGTTGCGCATCATCACCTGCGCAGGGGCGCCGGACTGTGCCTCGGCCTTCCTGCCGACACGCGACATCGCCGCCCGGCTGGTCCAGAACCATCCAGAGGTGCTACCGGCCGAAGGCATGGTCCACGTCTCGGGCTGCGCCAAGCAATGCGCGAAGCCGGCCGGGCCGTCGCTTTCCCTCGTCGGCGCGGCCGAGGGCTGCGAGATCGTTGCGGAGGGCGTGGAGGTGGGAACCGAGATCCGCCGCGTCCTGTCCGCCTTTGCCGCTCCCCACATCCCCGAACGGAGACGATCCGCTTGACGACGACCGACTACATCCGCGACGGGACGGCGATCTACGAAAAATCCTTCGCCATCATCCGCGCCGAAGCCGACCTCTCCCGCTTCGACGAGGCGGAGGCGGATGTCGCGGTGCGCATGATCCACGCCTGCGGCATGGTGGAGGCAGCGGCCCACTTCGCCTTCTCCGAAGGGTTCGTCGCGGCCGCGCGAGCGGCGCTCGCGGCAGGGGCACCGCTCCTGTGTGACGCCGAGATGGTCGCGCGGGGCGTCACCCGCGCGCGGCTCCCGGCCGGCAACGACGTGATCTGCACGCTGCGCGATCCGCGCACTCCGGAACTCGCTACCAGGATCGGCAACACCCGCTCCGCCGCCGCGCTCGAACTCTGGCGCGACCGTCTCGCCGGTTCGGTGGTGGCCATCGGCAACGCGCCGACCGCGCTCTTCCACCTCCTCGACATGCTGAAAGACGGCGCGCCGAAGCCGGCGGCGATCATCGGCATGCCGGTCGGCTTCGTGGGAGCGGCGGAATCCAAGGACGCGCTGGCGGACGGCGACCACGGCGTGCCGTGGGCGATCGTGCGCGGACGGCTCGGCGGAAGCGCCATGACCGCGGCGGCCGTCAACGCGCTGGCGAGGCAGGGCCTGTGACGGGGCGGCTGATCGGCGTCGGGACAGGCCCCGGCGATCCGGAACTCCTGACGCTGAAGGCGGCGCGCGCGCTGCGCGAGGCCGACGTGGTGGCGCACTTCGCCAAGCGGGGCAACAACGGCAATGCCCGCGCCATCGTTGCCGCGCACATCCGGCCGGAGGTGCTGGAACTGCCGCTGCTCTATCCCGTCACCACCGAGATCCACCGCTCGGATGCCACCTACATCGAATGCATCACGGCGTTCTACGAGGAGGCGGCCGCTTCCGTCGCCTCGCATCTCGACGCCGGTCACACTGTCGCGGTGCTGAGCGAAGGCGATCCGCTGTTCTACGGCTCCTACATGCACCTCCACGTGCGGCTGGCCCATCGCTATCCGACCGAGGTGATTCCCGGCGTCACGGCGATGTCGGGCGCCTGGTCGGCGGTCGGCGTGCCGATCAC
>CATMOC010000603.1 GCA_950071955.1 uncultured Mesorhizobium sp.
GCTTATCGCGGCGGGCAGGGTGCGGCTGAACGGCCAGGTGCTGGCAAGCCCCGCCATCAACGTCACCGCCAGCGACGCCATCACGATCGACGGCGACCCCATCCCCGCGATCGAGCGTACGCGGCTTTTTCTGTTCCACAAGCCTGCGGGGCTGGTCACGACCAACCGCGATCCGCAGGGGCGCAAGACCGTCTTCGACGTTCTGCCCTCGGAACTGCCCCGCCTGATGACCGTCGGCCGGCTCGACATCAATACCGAAGGGCTGCTGCTGCTCACCAATGACGGCGGGCTTTCGCGGATGCTGGAACTGCCCGCCACCGGCTGGCTGCGGCGCTATCGCGTTCGCGTCCATGGCGCCGTCGACGAAGCGCAACTCGCGTCTCTTCGGGAAGGGATTGCTGTGGACGGCGTCTTCTACGGTTCGGTGGAGGCGACCCTCGACCGCGAGCAGGGGTCCAACGCCTGGCTGACGCTGGGATTGCGCGAAGGCAAGAACCGCGAGGTCAAGAACATCCTCGCCGCGCTCGGGCTCGAGGTGGCGCGGCTGATCCGCATTTCCTACGGTCCGTTCCAGCTCGGCGAACTGCCCGAAGGCGCGGTACAGGAACTCAAGGGCCGCACGCTGCGCGACCAGCTCGGCGAGCGGCTGATCGAGGAGGCCGGCGCAAACTTCGATGCGCCGATCGTGAAGCCGTTCTCGAACCGACCGACGGCCGGGCCGGCCGATCGCGGCGATGACAGGCCGGAGCCGCCACGCAGCGGCTATCGGGAGCCCGGCGAGGGCGGACTGGTCAAGAACCGGAAACGCGACCGCGAACACAAGCGCGAGGACGCGCTCGGGCGTCTTCAGACCACGAAGCCGCCGTTCCGGGACAAGAAACGTGCGGGTGGCGACAAGCGCGAGAGCGAGGAGAAGAAATTCGAGCCGCCGCGCGGCAAGGCCTCGAACGTCTGGATGGCTCCCGGCGCGCGGCCGCAAGGCAAGAAGAAGGTGGCGGAAGAGGAAGTCTCCCCGGAGGGCGTGCGCCGGCAGGCCCGCGGTCCGGTGCGCGGTGATGATCGCAAGGCCGCCGGCACAGGACGCGGCGAAGGCGGTCGTTTCCGTCCGGATCCTTCGAAGGCGGGGGGCGGTCCAGGCACGGGCCGGCCTGGACCGCGCAAGCCGCGCAAGGGCGAGTAGCCCTTGCGGATCGTGGGAGGCGAGTTTCGCGGCCGCACGCTCGCCGCGCCGCGGACTGAGGCGATCCGCCCGACCACGGACCGGACCCGCGAAGCCGTCTTCAACGTGCTGGCGCACCGCTTCGAGAACCCGCTCCCGGGCGCACGGGTGCTAGACCTCTTCGCCGGCACGGGTGCGCTCGGTCTGGAGGCGCTGTCGCGCGGTGCGGCGTATTGCGTCTTCGTGGAGGAATCGGCCGAGGGAAGAGGAGTGATCCGCACGAATGTCGAGGCACTCGGGCTGCAGGGTCGGACCAAGATCTTCCGACGCGACGCCACGAGCCTCGGAAGCGCCGGGACGATCATGCCTTTCGACTTGCTCTTCGCCGATCCCCCCTACGGCAAGGGTCTCGCCGAGAAGGCGCTGGCGGCTGCAAGAGCTGGCGGCTGGCTGAAACCTCGGGCGCTCTGCATCGTCGAGGAAGCCGCTTCGGCGGCCTTCGCCCCCGGCGGGGGCTTTGCCATTCTCGACGAGCGCCATTATGGCGACACGATCGTCCGGTTCATCGAGGCCGAATAGCGCGCGGCGGCGCTGCATTACGGAGATTTCATGCTCCGGATGCTTCACATCGCTTCTATATGCCCCCACTTTCCGCGCGACCGTGAAATCGAGGTGTTCAATGGAATTCAACCGAAGCGGCATCCGCGCGAAGGCATTCCTGTCGCCGATGCTGATCTTGCTTGGCGTGGGCTTGTCTCCGCTGCCGCTCACCGTGCCGGCGATGGCGGCGGAGAGCCCTGCCGCGGCAGCGACGGAGCAGAAGAAGAGCGAAGCCGAGATATCGAGCTTCTTCCTCGACAATGGCCTGCAGGTCGTGGTCATCCCCGACCACCGGTCGCCGGTGGTAACCCACATGCTGTGGTACAAGGTCGGCAGCGCCGACGAGGAGCCCGGCAAATCGGGCATCGCGCATTTCTTCGAACATCTGATGTTCAAGGGTACGAAGATCCATGCGCCCGGCGAGTTCTCGCGCCGCGTCGCCGAGATCGGCGGCCAGGAGAACGCCTTCACGTCGAACGACTACACCGCCTACTTCCAGCAGGTGCCGGCCGATCAGCTCGAGCGGATGATGGGGCTCGAGGCCGATCGCATGCATCGTCTGCAGCTCACTGACGAGGCCTTTGCCAAGGAAATCGAGGTCGTCAAGGAGGAGCGCCGCCTGCGGACGGAGGACCAGCCGCGCGCGCTGGTGTATGAAGAGCTGATGGCCACCGCCTTTCATGCGCATCCCTATCAGCGGCCGGTCATCGGCTGGATGACCGACCTCGAGCGCATGACAGCCGACGACGCACGACGCTGGTATCGCACCTGGTATGCGCCCAACAATGCGACGCTGGTGGTGGTGGGCGACGTGGA
>CATMOC010000604.1 GCA_950071955.1 uncultured Mesorhizobium sp.
CCATGTTGACCCCGAATGGCAGGGGCTGCGGCCCCGGATACTTCTGCAACTCCTCCAGATAGATGTACTGCCGCATCGGATCCCAGCCGGTGCCGCCATATTCAACCGGCCAGTGCGGCACGCCCCATCCATGCGCGTTCAGGATGCGGGTCCAGCGCACGAAGTCATCCTTCTCCAGATGCTCGCCGTCGACCATCTTGGTGCGGGTCTCCTCCGGCACGTTGTCGCGGAAGAATGCGCGCACCTCCTCGCGAAAGGCGCGTTCCTCGTCGGTGAAGCGAAGGTCCATGTCTTTCCTCCTCTCCTTCTTCCCGTTCGCGGGAAGAAGGTCGAATGCCCTTGTCTCAGTTGATCTCCAAAAGCCCCGCCGCGCCCATGCCGCCGCCGATGCACATCGTCACCACGGCATACTTCACGCCGCGACGCTTGCCCTCGATCAGCGCATGGCCGGCGAGGCGCGAACCCGACATGCCGTAGGGATGGCCGACCGCGATGGCGCCGCCGTTGACGTTCAGCTTCTCTGGATCGATGCCGAGCCTGTCGCGACAGTAGATGACCTGCACCGCGAAGGCCTCGTTCAATTCCCACAGCCCGATGTCGTCGACCTTCAGTCCATGACGCTCGAGCAGGCGCGGCACGGCGAAGACCGGGCCGATGCCCATCTCGTCGGGCTCGCAGCCTGCGACGTTGAAGCCGCGGAATATGCCAAGCGGCTCCAGTCCGCGCTTCTCCGCCTCCTTCGCATCCATCATGACGCTGGCGGACGCTCCGTCGGAAAGCTGGCTGGCATTGCCGGCGGTGATGAAGCCGCCCTCGCGCACCGGCTTCAGGCCGGCCAGGCCCTCCGCGGTCGTATCCGGACGCGGCCCCTCGTCGTGGGCGAGCGTCACGTCCTTGTAGCTGACTTCCTTGGTCTCCCTGTCGACGACGGCCATGCGTACCGAAATCGGCGCGATTTCGGCGTCGAAGCGTCCGGCCTCGCGGGCGGCGGCGACGCGCTTCTGCGACTGGAGCCCGTAGGCGTCCTGTGCCTCGCGCGAAATGCCGTAGCGGTTCGCAACGTTCTCGGCCGTATCGATCATCGGCATGTAGACATCGGCCGCGGGGCCGCTCAGCGCCTTGTCGAAGAGATGGAACGTGTTGCGGTGGTCGTTCTGGACGAGGCTGATCGATTCCAGTCCGCCGGCGATGCCGGCCTTGACGCCGTCGTTGCGGATCGCGTTGGCCAGCAGCGCCATCGACTGCAGTCCGGACGAGCACTGGCGGTCGATGGTGGTGCCGGCCACTGTCACCGGAAAGCCGGCCGACAGCAGCGCCCGCCGCGCCACGTTGAGGCCCGTGGTGCCTTCCTGCATGGCGCAGCCCATGATCACGTCCTCGATCTCGCCGGCGTCGAGCCCAGAGCGGGTGAGCGCGTTGCGGATGGCATGCGCGCCGAGCGCATGTCCATCGGTGTCGTTGAACGCGCCGCGATAGGCTTTGCCGATCGGCGTGCGGGCGGTGGATACGATGACGGCCTCAGCCATTGTGTTCTCCCTGTTCGATCAGGACGCGCGGGCAGTCGTGCGCCGCGCCTCCTCTTCCTGCTTGAGTTCGAGTTTCGACAGTTTTCCGACCGGCGTGCGCGGCAGCGCGTCGCGGATCTCCAGCGCCGCCGGCATTTCATGCCGACCGAGACGGTCCTTGAGGAACGCCCGCAACCGGTCCAGCGTCAGTTGCGCCGCGCCCGCCCTGAGTTTCACGAAGGCCTTCGCAGCCTCGCCGCGATAGGCGTCGGGTATCCCGATCACCAGCACCTCCTCGGCGTCCGGATGCTCGTAGATCATCTGTTCGATCAACTGCGGATAGACGTTGAAGCCGCCGGAGATGATCATGTCCTTCTTCCGGTCGACGATGGTGAAGAAGCCTTCCTCGTCCATGAAGCCGATGTCGCCGGTCAGGAACCCTCCGTTCGAGAACGAAGCGCGGTTTTCCTCGTCGCGGTTCAGGTAGCCGGACGTCACGTTCGGCCCGAAGATGCGCAGTTCGCCCGTTTCGCCCTGCGGCAGCACGCGGGCAGGATCGTCCAGCGCCACCACGTCCCTCCAGATGCCGGGCAGTGGGACACCGATCGTGCCGACCTTGTCGGGGCGCGTGGGCGGGATGTTGGTGCCGGCGGGCGAGGTCTCCGTCATGCCCCAACCGCCGAGCAGGTCGTGTCCAGTCGCCGCCTTCAGCCGGCGCGCAATCTCGACCGGCAGCGGCGCGCCGCCCGAACCGCAATTGTGCAGGGAGGAATAGTCGCGCTTCTCGAAGCCGGGTGTTGCCGCGATGGCGATCCACATGGTCGGCACGCCTGGGAAGATGGTGGCGCCGGCCTCGATCTCGGCCAGTGCCGTGTGCGGGTCGAAGCGCGTGTGGAGCAGGATCGTATGACCGTTCAGGACGCAGCGCAGCATGACCGTCGACAGGCCGTAGATGTGGAAGAGCGGCAGGAAGAGCAGCACCCGCTCGCGGCCCCGGCGCATGCTGCCGAAGCCGTCCGACCACAAATCATAGCTTTGGATCGAGGTCGAGATATTGCG
>CATMOC010000605.1 GCA_950071955.1 uncultured Mesorhizobium sp.
AAGGGGACGATCTTCATGTCGCGGGTCTCGCCGCCAGCCGTGATCGCCATCTCGGGTATGAGGGTTATACCGAGACCGTGCGAGACCATCTGGAACAGCGTCGTCAGGCTGGTCGCGCCGTAGCTCGCCATGGAGACAGGCTTGACGGAACCACACACGGCAAGCGCCTGCTCGCGCAGGCAGTGCCCCTCCTCCAGGAGCATCAGGCGCTCCAGCGCGGGGCTCTCGGGCGGCACCGGGGGCGACACGAACTCCGGATCGTCCGACGGCACCGCCAGAAGGAAGCGGTCTTCGAACAGCGGCTCGGCCCGCAATCCTTCCTCATCGATGGGCATGGCCGCGAGCAGAGCGTCGAGCCTGCCGCGCATCGTTTCCTCGACCAGCGTCCCCGTCACCGCCTCCCGCAGTTCGAGGTTGAGGTCGGGGAAGTGCCTTTTCACCTCCGGCAGGATGCGCGGGAGAAGATAGGGCGCGATCGTGGGGATCATGCCGAGGCGGAAGCGGCCCTGCATGGGCCTGCGCCCACGCCGGGCAATCGCCTCGACGTCGCGGATCTCCGCCAGGATGCGTTCGATGCGAGGCCGCAGGAGCCGCGCCTCCTCGGTGATCTTCACGCCGCGCTGGCCGCGTTCGAAGAGGCGGCAGCCCAGCCGCTCCTCCATCTCGGCGATCTGCGCAGACAGCGCCGGCTGGGTGACGCCCATCAGCGCCGCCGCGCGTCCGAAGTGCAGCGTCTCGGCCAGCGCGCCGAAATATTCCATCTGTCGGACAGACACCCGGATCATAACCGTCTCCTATCGGAATCGATAGAAAACTCAATTTGTTTTGATGGAGCAAAACCGCTAGTTTGGAAATGTTCCAAACTGATGGATCGAGGACTCGCCCGCCAGAGGCTCTTTCGTGGCGTTCGCGCTGCAACCAGCCCGCCGCGCGGGAAATGAATCCGCCGGGACCGGCACGGATCACGTCCGAACGGAAACGCTGGACACCAGGGAGACAGAAATGGACGCTAGAACTGAAGAAGGCGCGGGCAAGTGCCCGTTCACCGGCGGCGGCCGCCGCGGACACAGGAACCGCGACTGGTGGCCGGAACAGCTCGACATCGAGATGCTCCACCGCAACTCCAACCTGTCGGATCCGATGGGCGAGGCGTACAACTACGCCGAGGAGTTCAAGAGCCTCGACCTCGACGCGGTGATCGAGGACCTGCGCAAGGTGATGACGGATTCGCAGGACTGGTGGCCGGCCGATTTCGGCCATTATGGCGGCCTGTTCATCCGCATGGCCTGGCACAGCGCCGGCACCTACCGCATCACCGACGGCCGCGGCGGCGCGGGAGCGGGCCAGCAGCGCTTCGCTCCGCTCAACAGCTGGCCGGACAACGCCAACCTCGACAAGGCGCGTCGCCTGATCTGGCCGATCAAGCAGAAGTACGGGCGCAAGCTTTCCTGGGCCGACCTGATGGTCCTGACCGGCAACGTCGCGCTGGAAACGATGGGCTTCAAGACCTTCGGCTTCGCCGGTGGCCGTGCGGACGTGTGGGAGCCCGAAGAACTCTACTGGGGGCCGGAAGGCACCTGGCTCGGCGATTCGCGCTACAGCGGCGAGCGGGAGCTCGAGGATCCGCTGGCGGCGGTCCAGATGGGCCTGATCTACGTCAACCCCGAAGGTCCGAACGGCAAGCCCGACCCCGTCGCGGCGGCGAAGGACATCCGGATGACCTTCTACCGCATGGCTATGAACGACGAGGAGACCGTGGCGTTGATCGCCGGCGGCCATACTCTGGGCAAGACCCACGGCGCGGGCGATCCGTCTCTGGTCGGCGCCGACCCGGAGGGCGCGGCGATCGAGGATCAGGGGCTTGGCTGGAAGAGCGCCCACGGCACCGGTTTCGGTCCCGACACGATCACCGGCGGGCCGGAAGTCACCTGGTCCCAGACGCCCACGCAGTGGAGCAACCACTTCTTCGACAACCTGTTCAGGTTCGACTGGGAACTGACGAAGAGCCCGGCCGGCGCCTACCAGTGGGTGGCCAAGGACGCGCCCGAGGACGTGCCGGACGCGCACGACCCGTCCAAGAAGCGCCGTCCGACCATGCTGACCACCGACCTGTCGTTGCGGTTCGACCCGGAATACGAGAAGATCTCGCGCCGGTTTTACGAGAACCCGGACCAGTTCGCCGACGCCTTCGCCCGCGCCTGGTTCAAGCTGACCCACCGCGACATGGGACCCAAGGTCCGCTACCTCGGCCCGCTCGTGCCGCAGGAGACGCTGATCTGGCAGGACCCGATCCCCGACGTCGATCACGAACTGGTCGGGGACGGGGATATCGCCGACCTGAAGGCGAAGGTCCTTGCCTCCGGTCTCACGGTATCCGAGCTCGTCTCGACGGCCTGGGCCTCGGCCTCGACCTTCCGCCGTTCGGACAAGCGGGGCGGCGCCAACGGCGCACGCATCCGCCTCGCGCCGCAGAGGGACTGGGAGGTCAATGACCCGGCCCAGTTGTCCCTGGTCCTGGAGAAGCTCGGATCCATAAAGACGGAGTTCAACGACGCCCAGAC
>CATMOC010000606.1 GCA_950071955.1 uncultured Mesorhizobium sp.
AGGTCGAGGAGCAGGAGCCCCTCCTCGTCGGCGATGCGGAAGGCGATGTTCATCACGCCCTCCTGCGCGTCGGAAAGGTTCATCAGGCGCGACAGAAGCAGCGGCCCCATCTCGGAGATGGTGGCCCGGATCGGATGCCCCTTCTCCCCGAAGAGGTCCCAGAAGATCACCGGGAATTCCTGGAACTCATAGGGGTCGAGCTTCACCTGCCCTGCCCGCTTGACGAGGAAATCCTTTGCCTCGCCGATGGCGGCGATGCCGGAGAGATCTCCCTTGATGTCGGCGCAGAAGACGGGAACCCCGGCATTCGAGAAACTTTCGGCCAGGATCTGCAGTGTGACCGTCTTGCCCGTTCCCGTCGCGCCGGTGACGAGCCCGTGCCTGTTGGCATAGCGCAGGAGCAGCGTTTCCGGCCTCTGGTAGGAATCGTCCGGCCTTCTGCTCGCCCCCAGAAAGAGGCTCTCTTCTTCCGCCATCCGGCAATCCCCTCCATGCGTGCCGCGGCAGGCGGCCCTGCCCAAGGTATAGACACGCGCCGCCGGCCTCACAACGGCATTGCGCTTCTCTCGCCAGAGTCCTGTTGCGCATCATGTGCCGCCGATTGTAATCGGAGAAGACCGCGCTGCATCCGGCACGCGGTCGATGGATACTGACCGGCGTCGGCCGATCCGGGGGGATGCCTAACATGCGATTTGCGCCGCAACCTTTGTTGCAGCCATCCCTCATGCGCCTTACTCTGGCGCCCGGACGACGTGCGGCGGCCAGAATTGATACGGAAGACAGATGATCCCCGATTTGCTCCGTGAGGCGGCGTTCCCGCCGGGCGACGAGACGAAATGGCGCGCGCTGGCCGCCAAGGCGCTGAAGGGCGCCGACTACGACCGCACGCTGGTCTCTCGGACCGGCGACGGCATCCGGATCGAGCCGATCTATGCCCGCTCGCCGCAGCCGATGCCGATCTCGCGCCACGACAAGGCCGGAACCTGGAAGATCGTCCAGCGCGTCGACGACACCGATCCCGCGCGTGCCAACCGTCAGGCGCTCGAGGACCTCGCCGGCGGCGCAACGGGCCTGTCCATCGTCTTCGAGGGCGCGCCGAATGCCTTCGGCCACGGGCTCCCCGCCTCTGCGGACGCACTGGCACGCGCGCTCGACAACGTCCCTTTGAACCGGCTCGACCTCAGGATCGATACCCATTCCCTCAGCAGGGTCTCGGCCGAATGGCTCGTCGCCTATCTCGGCAAGCGTCACGCCGATCCCGCCAGGATCAACCTCTGCTTCGGCATCGATCCGGCGGCGAGTTTTGCCGGAACCGGCAGGCTGCGCATGTCGGTCGAGGCACTCAAGGCCTCCATGCCCCAGTCACTCTCGCACTTCTTCGCGCTCGGCATCCCCAGCGTGCTTCTCGAAGCCGACGGCCGGGTCTGCCACAATGCCGGGGCCACCGAAGCCCAAGAACTGGGCTTCGTCATCGCTTCGGCGGTCTCGCACATGCGCATGTTCGAGGCGGCACGCCAGCCGCTCGTCTACGCGGCCCCGCATGTCGGGTTTGCGGTTGCGGCAAACCAGGACCAGTACCTCACGATCGCCAAGCTGCGCGCCGCGCGGCGCTTGTGGTCGCGCATCCAGGAAGTCTGCTCGATCGAGCCCTCCGCCGGCACGATCCATGCCGAGACGTCCTGGCGCATGCTGACGCGCAAGGATCCCGAGACCAACATCCTGCGTTCCACGATCGCGGTGTTTTCCGCCGCCGTCGGCGGGGCGGATTCGATTAGCGTCCTGCCGCACACCCTCGCCCACGGTCTGCCCGACAGGTTCGCGCGCCGTGTGGCGCGGAACACGCAACTCGTCCTGGCGGAAGAGTCGAATGTCGGATTCGTCAATGATCCGGCCTCCGGGTCGGGCGGGATCGCCCATCTGACAGAGGCACTCTGCGAGGAGGCCTGGAACGAGTTCCGCAGGATCGAGGAGGAGGGCGGCATCCTCGACAGCCTCGCCGCCGGAAAATTCCAGTCGCGCGTCGCCGCTGCTCGCGAGGCGCAGACGCGCCGATACGAGGATGGCAGCCGCGCCATCGTCGGAACGACGCTGTTTCCGCCGGACAGGGACCGTCCGGTCCGCACCCTCCCCTCGGAGGCGCCCACGCCGGTCGAGGATGGCGTCGTCCATTGCGAGAGGCTGGCGCCGATCCGCATCGACGAGACGCTGGGAGCAGGCGCATGATCCCCGATTTCTCCACCATCGACTGGGAAAAGCCGGCCCGCGGCGCGGCGTCGCAGGACGACGTCTGGAACACGCCGGAAGGCATTCCGATCAAGCGGATCTACGGCGAGGAGGATCTCGCGGGACTGCCGTTCCTCGACACCTGGCCCGGGATGGCGCCCTACCTGCGCGGCCCCTATCCGACCATGTACGTCCAGCAGCCATGGACGATTCGGCAGTATGCGGGCTTTTCGACGGCGGAAGAATCCAATGCCTTCTACCGCCGCAACCTCGCGGCCGGCCAGAAGGGCCTCTCGGTCGCCTTCGACCTCGCCACCCACCGCGGCTA
>CATMOC010000607.1 GCA_950071955.1 uncultured Mesorhizobium sp.
CGTTGAGGTCGATGCGGCCCTCGACGCCATGCGACAGGCCGGAGCCCGAATATTGCCAGAACACCCAGTCGCGGCCGGGATAGACCTTTGAGGGGTGCGCGGCGACCGAGCGCAGCCAGAAGGGATGGTTCGGGAAGGCGCCCTTCAGATTGTCGCGGTAGAAATCGGGCGCGGTGTAAATGATGGGCCGCTGCCCGTAGTGCTTCTCCAGCCTGTCCATGAAGACCTGCATCTTTTCCAGGACCTGCTCGCGCGAGGGCCGCTTCTTGCATTCGGACAGATGGTTCCATTCGACGTCGAGTACCGGCGGCAACGCGCCCTTGGCCTTCGGCACGTTGCGGATGAACCAGTCGGCCTGCGAGGAGGCAGTGCGGCACCAGTAGAAGAAATGGTAGGCGCCGCGCGGCACGCCGGCCAGAGCGGCGGCGTTCCAGTTGCGCCGGAACATCGGGTCGAGATGGTCGCCGCCATCCGTCGCCTTGATCCAGACGAAGTTCGCTCCTTGCGTCCTGAGCTTCGGCCAGTCGATGTTGCCCTGCCAGCGCGAAACGTCCACGCCGTGCACGGCCAGGCTCCGCGGCGACGCCTTGCCGAAATTGATCGGGTGGGCGTCGCGAAAGCGCTGCGGATGAACTGTGCCGTCCAGCAGCGCCTTTGCCGCAGGGGACGGCTTGTCGGGCGCGACAAGCGCCGCCTCCACCACGGGCGCGGACGCCTCCGCACCGGTTCCCGCGGGTTCATCCTGGGACGCCATTTCGTTCGCTTCAGCAACGGGGGCGTCGGGGCGTGCGATCGAATTCGTCACCTCCATCGAGGGACGCGGAACCAGCTCTTCGAGCCCGGCACTTCTGGTGCAACCGGTCAGGATGGCGCTGGCAAGCAGGATCGTCGCTAGTCGAGACGTACGCATGAAAACCCCGGACGCAAGGTACTGTTCGGGTGGACGCGGGCCGGACGCCGCACGCACTCTCCATCGAAGTGAACAGGAAATTACCAACAAAGACTGAATCCGAACGAAACCGCTGCGATTCTCTTGCGTCCGACGGCGCAAGAGCGCGCCGCCCGCCCGGCGCGGCGAGCCTTTGCGATCGGCGGTCTCTAAAATCGTTATCCCGACGTTAACCGATCCCTAGCTTCGACCCGACAGGATGCGCCCGACCGGAAACGAGGCGCGGATGGCTGGCGAGAGATTCGGATCTACGAACGAAAAATCGACCGCAAGTGCATCGGGAAAACCGCAGCCCAGGCCACGGCAGGCGCCGCCGAAGCGGCCCGCATACAGGCCGGGAACCTCGCTGACCTTCGGCTTCCTCGTCCTCGCCGTCATACTGGCGGCCGCCGCGTTGCCATTCCTCGCCGGCGCCGCGCAGACGCCTGACGTGGTCGGCTATTTCGCATCGGACGGCCCCCGCCAGACCTTGCGCGGCGACGTGGTGCTGCGGAGTGCGCGCGGCGGCGATGCTCGCCAGCCATTGAACGGCCATCCCGTCCGGCAGCAATTCTCGATCTGCGGGGCGTCGAAGCGCGTCAACTGCGTGGTCGACGGAGACACGTTCTGGCTCGACGGTGTCAAGATACGCATCGCCGACATTGACACACCCGAGGTTACGGGACCCGCTTGCGCGACCGAGAAACAGCTGGCGGGGAAAGCGACGCTTCGCTTGCAGTTGCTCTTGAATTCCGGGGAGTTCGAACTGCGGCGTAGCGACCGTGACGAGGATCGTTACGGCCGCAAGCTGCGTACCGTGCATCGCGACGGCCGCTCGATCGGGGAGATACTCGTCGCGGACGGCCTCGCCCACGAATGGCGGGGCCACAAGGAAAGCTGGTGCGGCTGAGCCACTCTGGGCCGCCTAGCCAACGACCTCCATCGCGGGACCGGCGGGCCGCGGCAGAATGATCGTTCCCCCGGGCGGGGTGGTGTTCGCACGCGCCTGTGCCTCGTCCAGCAGCGAGCGGATGTCCTCGGCCTTGATCCCGTCGCGCGCCATGAGCTTGCGGATGATCGGTTCGCTCAGCAGTTCGTCGATGGTCGTATCGCAGTGCATGTCGTCTCTCCCAGGGCCGCCAACCGCTGAACGGTGACTTAGCCAATCCGCATGACCCGACGATGTCCGTACGGTGACGAATTGTTGCCGGAACCGGCAGCAACGCGACCGACCCGGACCGGTTCCCGGCCGCGGGCTTGCCCGCCCCGAGAAATCCTGAAATCTTGCCGCGCAAATCGAGGATCAGGAAGGACCACCCCATGAAGACACGCGCCGCCGTCGCCATAGCTGCCGGAAAACCGCTCGAGATCATGGAGGTCGACCTCGAAGGTCCTCGCGCCGGCGAGGTGCTGGTCGAGGTCAAGGCGACCGGCATCTGCCACACCGACGAATTCACGCTGTCCGGCGCCGATCCCGAGGGCCTTTTCCCCGCGATCCTCGGGCACGAAGGCGCGGGCGTGGTCGTCGACGTCGGGCCGGGCGTCACCTCGGTGAAAAAGGGTGACCACGTCATCGCGCTCTACACGCCCGAATGCCGGCAGTGTCCGTCCTGCCTGTC
>CATMOC010000608.1 GCA_950071955.1 uncultured Mesorhizobium sp.
CCGGGCGCCCGGACCGCAGATGCGCAGGGCGCACGCGATGCCATGCGCTCGCATCTGTCCGCCAGCCAGCAACGCTATCGCGACCGCCTGGCCGGGTTCGATCCCGCCGAGACGGCGCCCGGCGAGACCGCCGGATAGTTTTGTTACACAGACAGTTTGAGCACGAGTGAGGGTATGGAAGAAAAGCTGCGCCACACCGAGTATTCATCCCGCTTCGCGATCGATCCGGCGGCCGCGGCCGCCATGGGGACGGACGAACTTCGGCACAATTTCCACATCGACAATCTCTTCCAGCCCGGACTGGTGTCGCTGACCTATGCCCATTACGACCGCATGATCGTCGGCGGTGCGATGCCGGAGAGCGGGCCGCTGGCTCTGGAAGCGATCAAGCCGACCGGCACCAAGGCGTTTCTCGACCGGCGCGAGCTGATCGCTGTCAATGTCGGCGGCGCGGGAACGGTGACCGTGGACGGCGAGGCATTCGCGCTTGCGCCGCGCGACATGCTCTATGCCGGGATGGGGGCGCAGGAAGTGGTCTTCGCGTCCAACGACGCTTCGCAGCCCGCGAAGTACTATCTGTTGAGCGCGCCGGCGCACCAGGCGCACCCGACGCGGCTGATCCAGATCGGCGACGCCAAGCGGCTCGACCTCGGCAGCCGCGAGACCTCCAACGAACGCTCGATCTTCCAGTTCGTGCATCCGGAAGGGGCAAAGACCTGCCAGCTCGTCGTGGGCATGACTCAGCTCGCGACCGGCTCGGTCTGGAACACCATGCCCTGCCACGTGCACGACCGGCGTTCGGAGGCATATCTCTACTTCGACCTCGACGAGAAGGCGCGCGTCTTCCACTTCATGGGCGAGCCGGACGAGACGCGGCATCTCGTGATCCGCAACGAGGAGGCGATTCTCTCGCCTGGCTGGTCGATCCATTCGGGCGCCGGTACCTCGAACTACGCCTTCGTCTGGGCGATGGCCGGCGACAATGTCGATTATACCGACGTGGATCCCGTCGCGATGGAAGACCTGCGGTGAAGAACCCGTTCGACCTCAGCGGCCGCCGGGCGATGGTCACCGGCGCCAACACCGGTATCGGCCAGGGCATCGCGGTGTCGCTGGCGCAAGCCGGCGCGGAGGTGATCGCCGTCGGGCGCTCGTCGATGGTCGAGACCCGCGCCGCGATCGAAGGCGCGGGTGGGAAAATGCGGGAGATCCGTGCCGATCTCGGCGAGACCTGCTCGGTCGCCGCCATGTTCGACAAGACGTGGCACGAGCACGGGCCGATCGACATCCTCGTCAACAATGCCGGCATCATCCGCCGCGCCGACGCGGTGGACTTTGCCGAGGCCGATTGGGACGCGGTGATGGACGTCAACCTCAAGTCGGTCTTCCTGCTCTGCCGGGCTTTTGCTCGAAAAGTGTTCGCGGACGAAAGGGCCGGCCGCATCGTCAACGTCGCCTCGCTGCTCTCCTTTCAGGGCGGCATCCGCGTCGCGTCGTACACGGCGTCCAAGAGCGGCCTTGCCGGCCTGACACGGCTCCTCGCCAACGAGTGGGCGGCCAAGGGAATCAACGTCAACGCCATCGCGCCGGGCTACATCGAAACCAACAACACCGAGGCACTGCGCAACGATCCGGTGCGGCGCGAGGACATTTTGAAACGGATCCCGGCGGGTCGCTGGGGCCAGCCCTCCGACATCGGCGGCACGGCGGTGTTTCTGGCGAGCGATGCCGCGACCTACGTGCACGGCGCGGTCATACCGGTCGACGGCGGCTGGCTGGCGCGCTGAGGAGGAAATGCAATGGCCGAGAACCCGCTCTTCGTCCGCCCGACCGACGGCGACTGGATTCCGACCGACCCTGGCGTCAGGCGGCGCATCCTCGCCCACAACGAGGACCTCATGGTCGTCGAGTTTTCCTTCGAGAAGGACGCGGTCGGCAAGCTGCATTCGCATCCGCACGTGCAGGCTTCCTACGTTGCGGAAGGCAGTTTCGAGGTTACGATCTCGGGCGCGACCGAGATCCTGTCGACGGGCCAGAGTTTCATCGTGCCGTCGAACGCGGTCCACGGCGTACGGGCGCTGGAGCCGGGTCTCCTGGTGGATTCCTTCACCCCGGCACGGCAGGATTTCCTGAACGCCTGACGGAGAACGCGCGTGCAAGGCCGGCATTGACGGCATGCGCCGGTGGCGTCCATCATCCACGCAGGCCTCACCCGTCCCGGTCGGTTGGCCGCTGGCACCATTTCGGAAATCGAGACATGCAGGAAGCTGAAATCGGATTGATCGGGCTCGGCGTTATGGGCTCGAACCTGGCGCTCAACATCGCCGAGAACGGATACCGGATCGCGGTCTGGAACCGTACCGGCAGCAAGACGCAGGATTTCGCCGCAAGCGCGGGCGATCTGACCGACCGCATCGTGCCCTGCGAGACGCTGGAGGAACTCGTCGCCTCGATCCGCCGGCCGCGGCCGATCATCATCATGGTGCAGGCCGGCGCGCCGGTGGACGAACAGATCGCGGCGCTGCGGGCCAGCCTGACC
>CATMOC010000609.1 GCA_950071955.1 uncultured Mesorhizobium sp.
CGGATCAAAGGCCATCATCAACGGACCGCAGATCCTCGCCATCATGGCCGCGCGCATGCTGAGGCGCCCTGTAAAGCTCGCGCTGCCGCGCGCGCAGATGTACGGGCCGGTCGGCCACCGCGGGCGCACATGGCAGAAGCTGCGGCTCGGCATGGACGATGCCGGCCACCTGACAGCACTCCATCACCGGTCGATCTCCGCCACCTCCTCGTTCGACGACTTCCTGGAGCCGGCGGCAAACGCCTCCCTGCCGCTTTATGCCAGCCCGGCGATCCTTGCGGAGCACAAGGGCCTGCGTCTCGACACGGGCACGCCCGGACCGATGCGCGCGCCCGGCGAGGCTTCGGGATCGGCGGCGCTGGAAGTAGCCATGGACGAGGCGGCGGACGCGTGCGGCATGGACCCGCTCGCCTTCCGTCTCGCCAACTACGCCGAGACGGAACCGGGCAGCGAAAAACCGTTCTCCTCCAAGGCGCTGCGTGACTGCTACGAACAGGGAGCGGAGCGCTTCGGGTGGTCATCCCGCCCGCTGGCGCCGCGCCAGATGCGCGACGAGGACGGCTTCCTCGTCGGCTGGGGCATGGGCACGGCTGTCTTCCCCTGCCCGCAATTCCCGGCCTCCGGCCGGGCCACGCTGCGGGCCGACGGCACGGCGCTGGTCGAGACGGCGGGGGCAGACATGGGGCAGGGCGCCTGGACCGCGCTCGCCCAGGTCGCCGCCGAGGCGCTGGGGCTCGATCCCGAAAAGGTCGAGCTCCATTCGGGCGTCTCCACCCTTCCCGACGGCGGCGTGGCAGGCGGCTCCGCCCATACGGCCAGCGCCGGACTGGCGCTGCACAACGCCGGCGCGGAGGTGATCCGGGAACTGTCGGAACTTGCCACCGCCGATGCGGCTTCGCCGCTCTTCGGCGCCGGCAACATCGGCGTCGTGGCGCGTGCTGGCCGGCTCCACCGCCGCGACGACGAGAGCCGCAGCGAAAGCTATGCCGACATTCTCGCCCGCGCCGGCAGGCGCGAACTCGTCGGCAACGCCAAGGCGGCGCGCGATCCGGCGGACGCGGCGGCCCATGCGATGTATTCGCACGGCGCCGTGTTCGCCGAGGTGAAGGTCGATCCCGATCTCGGGCAGATACGCACCACCAGGCTGGTCGGCGCATTCGCGGCGGGGCGCATCATCAACCCGCGGCTCGCCCGCAGCCAGTATTTCGGCGGCATGATCTGGGGCATCTCCTTCGCGCTGCTGGAGGAGGCGATCGCCGACGAAAGGACCGGCCGGATCATGAATGCCGACCTCGCCGAGTACCACGTGCCCGTTAATGCCGACGTGCCCCGGCTCGACGCGATCATGGTTCCCGAGGAGGATGCCTTCGTCAATCCTCTCGGCATCAAGGGCGTCGGCGAGATCGGCGTCACCGGCACCGTCGGCGCCATCGCCAACGCGGTCTGGCATGCGACCGGCGTGCGCGTCCGGCGTTTTCCGATCCGCATCGAAAACCTGATCGGCGGCCTTTAGATCGAAAGGCTCCGGGCCGGCGGGACGGGTGCGTTCCGCCGGCCGTCAGAGGACGGTCGGGTCAGGCGGCGATGCTGTCGGGCAGTTCCTTGAGATGCCTGAGGAGCCCGCCATAGGAGAGCGCCATGCCTGCGAAAGGGTTGGCGCTCTCTTCGGCGTTTTCCATGCGGAAGGAGCGGCCGTCGTCCTGGAGCAGGACCAGCACGGTCGACTGGTCCTCGCCGCGGCCGACGCTGACGGCAGAAGAGCTGCTGGCGCGGGCCACGGCGGCATCGGGGGACTTGCCGCAGGCGGTGCGGCTCTATCGAGATGCGGCGGGCCGGGGCGACCTGCGGGCGATGGTGAGCCTGGCGCAGCTGTACGAGACCGGCACCGGCGTCACGCCGGACCCGGTCAAGTTCCCGACATTCGACGACGGCCTGCGCGCGGCGATGAAGCGCGAGACCGAGTTGTTCTTCGGGGCGGTGATGAAGGAGGACCGCAGCATCCTTGAATTGATCGATTCCGACTTCACCTACCTCAACGAGCGCTTGGCCAGGCATTACGGCATCGACGGCGTGAGTGGGTCGGCGTTCCAGCGGGTGAGCCTGGCCAAGGGCAGTGGCCGCGGCGGCATCCTGACGCACGCGAGCATCCTCACGATCACGTCGAACCCCACGCGCACCTCGCCGGTCAATCGCGGCAAATGGATTCTCGAGCAGATTCTCGGCACCCCGCCTCCTCCGCCTCCGCCCGCACCGATGATGTCGGCTGGCGACGACCGGATCATCGTCCAACTTCCGGGCGCCAGCGGCTCAGTCACCACCATAGGGCTGGCCGAGCCAGATCCAGCGGCGCCAGCTCCGGAAGTGGAAGTTGACATATTCACGGACCTTCCAAGGGTATTGGCCGAGGCCGGGTACGAAGATTTCAATATCGAATTCGACGATGCGATGAACTTCACGGTCAGGTCGAATACTGTCAGTTCACAGATCCAGGGCCAGGCGTTCGCGGCAATAGTCACTCAGATTGGCGCGGTGAACC
>CATMOC010000610.1 GCA_950071955.1 uncultured Mesorhizobium sp.
GAGGTTCATCTGCGCATAGCCGGCGTAGTCGATGCCGGGATTGTCGAGATGGACTTCCGACACCATGCCCCACATCGCCTCGCGCAGCAGCGACGCGCACTGCATTGCCGAATGCGAGCGGCGAATCTCGGGCGTCGGCGAAGCGTCGAAGTAGAGCCCCAGAAGCTCGTCGGATTCCTCCTTCGAGAAGCCCGCGTTCGAGGCGATGCCGGCGAGATCGAACATGGCGGTGGTGAAGCCGGCATATTCGAAGTCGATGATCCACAGGCGCTCGCCGTCGTGCAGCAGGTTGGCCGGAAGGAAGTCGTTGTGGCCGAAGATGATCGGCAGCGGCACCTGTGCCTTCTCGAGTTCGTCGGCCAGTTCGACGTAGCCCGGCAGTTCCGCGCTCACACGGCTGCGGTCCGCCTTCAGGATGCGGGCATAGTCACGGATGACGTGGAAGGGCCAGAACATGAAGCCCGGCCCGGAAACGTGCTTCGGCATCTCGACGTGGAAGCGCTTGACCATCTGCGCCACCTCGGGAATGGTCGCGCGCATGTCGTCGGCGGTGTAGGTCCGTCCTTCGATGAAGTGCGAGACCATGACGCCGGGGCTGGTATAGACCACCTCGGGCGCGAAACCGGCCTCGTGCGCGGCTCTGGCGGTCATCACCTCGCGGCTGCGGATGACGTGGTGGAAGACGTAGTCGCGGCCGAAGCGAACGACATACTTGCGTCCCTCGTTCTCGACCGTGAAGCTCTGATTGCTGAGGCCGCCCTCCAGCGGCTGCGGCTCGATCGGTCCGGTCCAGAGCGGCAGGACCCAGATTCGGGCCATCGCGTCGATCATTCGAATGGTTCCCTACGTAACGAGGCCAAGATTCCGGCGCATGCGAAGAGCCGCGGCCGAGATCAGCCGGTCGGCGATGATGGCGATGAACGCGACGGCCAGCCCCGCGACGATTCCGCGACCCGTGTCGGCCTTGGTCAGTGCGATATAGACCTCCTGGCCGAGGTCGCGCGTGCCGACCAGCGCGGTGATGACCAGCATCGAGAGCGCCAGCATGATGGTCTGGTTGATCCCCAGCATGATCTCCGGCAAAGCGAGCCTGAGCCTGATCTTGGTCAACAGTTGCAGGGGCGTGCATCCCGCCGCGCGGCCGGCCTCGACGAGTCTGGGATCCACTTGCTGCAGGCCGTGGGCGGTGTAGCGGATGGCGGGTGCCAGCGCGTAGGCGATCACCGCGATCATGGCCGTGAAATCGCCGACCCTGAACAGCATCACCACCGGCATCAGGTAGACGAACGACGGCAGCGTCTGCAACGTGTCGATCACCGCCTGCACGACGCGCCAGACGCGCGGCCGCGTCGCTGCCCAGACGCCGACCGGAATTCCGATCGCCAGCGCGCCGATGACCGATATGCCGCAGAGATAGAGGGTGGTCATTGCCTCTTCCCAAAGCCCCGACATGGCGACGAGGGTGGCGAGCCCAGCGACGAGTGCCGCGAGGCGCAAACCCCCGAGGCTCCACCCCGCGAGCCCGATCAGGAGCGTCACGCCGAGCCAGGGCAGGCCGAGCAGGAACCGCTTGAACGGGATCAGCACGTTGAGCAGCAGCGCGTTCTTGATGGCCTCGAGTTCGTCGAAGAAGTTGACGTTGATCCACCGCACCACCTCGTCCCAGAAGGTGCCGGTCGAGAGCGCCCAGTCCTGCGGCCAGCGCTGCATCGGTGCCGAGACGAGCCCGGCCAGGGCACTCACGGAAATCAGCGCAACGGCAACGGCGAGATAAGGGTGGCGGGCGATCCAGCCGGCGTTGTCCGCGTGGACATGCTGACCTACTCGCCGCGCCAGCGCCTGCGAGATGCGGTCGAGCAGGATGGCGAGCGCCACGATCGCGACGCCGGCCCCCAGCCCCGCGCCGATGTCGAGCCGCCGAAGCGCTGCCAGCACGTCGTAGCCGAGCCCACCCGCTCCGATCATGGAGGCGATGATGACCATGTTGAGCGACAGCATGATGACCTGATTGACGCCGACCATCAGGCCAGGCGCCGCCGCCGGCACCATGACGCGCCACGTCATCTGCCGACGCGTGCAGCCAGTCATGCGGCCGAGGTCGGCGATCTCGGATGGGACGCCGCGCAGCGCCACCACTGCGACGCGCGTCATCGGCGGCATGGCGTAGATGATCGTCGCCACGATGGCCGAAACCGGGCCGAAGCCGAACAGGAACAGGATCGGCACCAGGTAGGCGAAGATCGGTATGGTCTGCATGAGGTCGAGAACGGGCGAGATCAGCCGCTCGAAGGAGCGCCAGCGCCACGCAGCGATACCGAGAAGCAGGCCGCCCACCGCGCCGATCGGCACCGCCACGACGATGGACGCGAGCGTCACCATGGCGCTGTCCCACTGGCCGAACAGGAGGATGAAGCCGAGGCAGCCGAACGCCAGACCCGCCAGCGAAACGCCGCCGGCCCTTTGCTCGGTCTCATCTTGGTGCTGGAGGTTTGGAAGCTTCTTCCACAGTTCCACCGGTTCATCAGCCATCCCAAC
>CATMOC010000611.1 GCA_950071955.1 uncultured Mesorhizobium sp.
CCCGCTACTGATCCCCGTCGGCCGCCGGCGCCCCGCAACGGGCGTCGGCGGCCCCTCCTCTCCCCCGACGTGCCAGGAGTTGCCATCGTGCCGATGACGGACGCGAACTGGGCCGACTACCCTAAGATCCAGACATTGATCGCCGAATACGTGTGGGCCCTCGATACCGCCGACATCGGCAGGCTCGGGGCCGTGTTCACCGACGACGCGGTCTTCGAGGATACCGCCGGCAACGTCTACGAGGGACGCGCGGCCTTCGAGGGCTACTTCCGCACGCTCATGGCCACCCCCGCCTTCCGCGGCCGGCAGCATCACATCGACAACCTGCTGCTCACGCCCACCGAATGGGGCTACGCGACGCGCTCCTACTGGACCGTGACCAAGTGGCATAGCGAAGCGGGCAAGAAGATCTTCGAGGTCATCGGCCACTCCACCGACAATTTCCGCCGCACCGACACCGGCTTCCTGTTCAGCGAACGGCGCGTCCACTACTGGCGCGACGTCGACTGCCCCTGGGAGCCTGACGGCACCGCCGGCAATTCCTGATCCGATGGGTGAAATCCGCGCGGCCGTGGAGGACGGCGTCCTCGTCCTGCGGCTTTGCAACGGCGGCGCCAACGCCCTGACCCCCGATATGGCGGCAAGGCTGACGGAGATCCTTGCCGACGTTCCATCCCAAGCCGGCGCAGTCCTCGTCGCCGGCACGAGGGGCGGCGCGTTCTGCGCGGGATCGGACATTCGCGAACTCGCGCGCCTGCAGGACACGCCGGACGGTCCCGCATCGATGTTGCGCACCGAAAGCGCGGCCCTGCGGACCCTTGCGTCGCTCCCGCTTCCAACGATTGCTGCGGTGGACGGCGTCGCTTTCGGCGGCGGCATGGAACTCGCCGCAGCCTGCGACATCGTCATTGCCGGCGAAAATGCGCGCTTCTGCCTGCCCGAGATCAGGCTCGGCGTTTTTCCTGGCCTTGGCGGGACCGTGTGGATCCCGCGCCGGATCGGCTATTCCCGGGCGCTGGAAATGATGCTGACCGGACAGGAGATCGACGCCGGGACGGCCCATCGCTGGAATTTCGTCAATCGCCTGGCCGCCTCGGGCTCCTCCGCCGAAGACGAAGCGCTCGGCCTCGCCCGCGCTCTCGCGACAGGTCCGCGCGAGGCTGTGGCGATGATCAGGCAGTCGCTGCGCGACGCGCTCGACCTCGATGAAGCGGCTGCCCTCGACTCAGCACTCGACCGCGCCATTGCGCTCGGCCGATCGCCCGAAAGCCGCGAGGGCCTGCGGGCGTTCCTGGTGCGCGAAGCGCCCGACTATGCGGCGGCCCGTGCGCGCACGACCGGCCGGATAGCCTGACGCTCGCCTCGCCCACCGGTCGGGGCGCCCTCCTCAGTTCATCGTGTTCGGTATCGCCAGCGAGAGCCACGGTACGGCGCACAGGACCACGAGCCGCACGATGTCGGCGGCGATGAACGGCGCGACGCCGCGGAAGATGGTCGTCAGCGGCACGTCCCGCGCGATGGAATTGATGACGAAGACGTTCATCCCGACCGGAGGCGTGATGAGACCCAGCGTCACGGTCATGACGATGATGACGCCGAACCAGATCGGATCGAAGCCGAGGGAAACGATCACCGGAAAGATGATCGGGACGGTGAGCAGGATGATGGCCAGTTCGTCCATCACGGCGCCGAGGAGGATGTAGACGACGAGGATGAGGGCAAGCGTGCCGTAGGGGCCGATCGGCAGCGCCACGAGCGTTTCGGTCAGAGCTTGCGCGGTCTGCGTGACGGTGAGGAAATATCCGAACAGGTAGGCGCCGATCGCGATGACGAAGATGGAGGCCGAGGTGCGCAGCGCTTCCACCAGGCATTCGACGACCCGGGCGGCGTTCAGCCGGCCGCGAAGGACGCCGATGATGAAGGCGCCGGTGGCGCCGATGCCCGCCGCCTCGGTCACGGTGACGAAACCGCCGTAGATCGATCCGATGATGACGGCAAACAGCAGCATCGTCGCCCAGATGTCGCGCAGCGACCCCCAGCGCTCGGCACGGTCGGCGCGTTCGCCGACCGGACAGAGATCGGGACGCCGGCTGGCGATCAGGCGCACGACGATCACGTAGAAGAGGATGCCGAGCAGGCCTGGAATCACGCCGGCCATGAACAGCTTGGCGATGTCCTGCTCGGTGAGGATGCCATAGATCAGCATCGTCACCGACGGGGGAATCATGATGCCGAGCGTGCCGCCCGCCGCGATGGTGCCGGCCGCGAGGCCCGGCTCCATGCCCGCCCTGCGCATCTCCGGCAGGGCCACCGTCGTCATGGTCGCGGCCGTGGCGACCGACGACCCGTTGATTGCCGCGAAGCCGCCGCAGGCCAGGATCGTGGAGATCGCCGTGCCGCCCTTGAAGTGGCCGAACCATGAGCGGTTGGCGCGGAACAGTTCGCGGCTCATGCCCGACGCGCTGGCGAAGACGCCCATCAGCACGAACATCGGGATGACGCTCCGCGTGTAGTCCGAAGCC